>VBHI01000090.1 GCA_005881495.1 Chloroflexota bacterium | reverse complement strand
CCGTAATCCGGTATCCATCGGGATCAGCAAAGACGAAGGTGCGCCCGAACGGACCATCATAGGGTTGCTGGATGATGGTGGCTCCAGCCGCTTCCATTTTGGCATGCAACTCATTAACATTATCACAGTCGATCCAGAGCGCCACACCCCATCCCGGATGAGGTGCTTCATCCAGGTTCACTTTTGCTTCGCTGAGAGCAAAAGGGATGGTGGTGGAGTCGAACAGGACCGTATTGGGAGCGCTGAAAGACGTGTCTTCGGTCAACCCCAACACCTCTGTGTAGAACGCACGCGAAGCGGAGAGGTTGCGCACCTGTAAGCTGATAAAATCGGGTCCGAGAAGTTTTGCCATGAGTGTTCCTTTCTTGTCTGCTCAATCAACCATGTCGGGTCACACCCGCCTGATTGTCCACGGGTTCGACGATGAGAAAGATCAAAGCTGAGCAGCCGCCCCAACCGGGGCACTCGGTTTCTCTCATACCAACAGTCTACCATGTGCGAGTGTTTTGATCAGTGTTTGGGCGCATGATTTCCTGTCGGTTTGCTTCCATTTCTGCTCACACTGTGGTAATGCGTTTGATTGCGTCCTCATATCCTCAAGTTTATACCGACCCTCCTGTCTTCTGCCACTGCAGTATACTCAGAAAGAACACTGTGAGGTTCTCCTCCAGGCGTTTCCATTGCTTCCACTGCTGCCTTTAATGCAATCCAGGATGTATCAACACATACCTATTAACTCTCTTTAATTGGCCCGCAGAGAGATAACACCGGAGAAATGATGAGTTGTTTTCCCATTCTGCAAGAGTAACACATCATACACTCTGGCTTCTCCAAGACGACTCGTGATGGTCGCTTCAAAGAAAATGGCATCCTCGGTTTCGGTAAACTTATCTGTAGACTGCAACTTCAGCGTGCCCAGGCGCTCGAGATAGCCTTCGAAGTGCTTGCGGATAGCTGCATGCCCCTTTACGGTGAAGTCGAAGCCGATCATGGTCGCATCAGGATGATACTGGGCCAGTAATGCGTCCATGTCATGCGCTTCGAGAGCGGCGATCTGCCGCTGGTAAAAGGTTTTTCCAGGTGTAGGTTCCACCGCTTCCTCCTTGCTTTAATAGTTCCTGTTTCTGCTTCAAGAGCGGTTATCGCTCCTCATAAGACGACTTTCTCAGATGAGACGCTTCTTCATCAGAGGGACCAGCATCTCCATCGGGAGAAATCCTGGCCTCGTCGATCCTGGCAGACGGTCTCTGTGCCCAATGCCGATCAATCCGACCAGGGAGGATGTAGTACAGCGGGACCAGCATGAACAAGACGAAACTGGCCGGGATGCTGAACAGCGAGATCCCTATCGCCAGCAGGTAGAGCAGGGGCGCCGTCAGATTTCTGCGGGTTGCCCGCTGCACCAGGCGTGGGTCGATAGTCCTGTCCACCAGGCGGCATCCGCTCGTCGCATACCACCACAGCGCTTGGAGCACCAGTCCCGTGAGCACCAGCGTGCCAGCATAGATGATGACGGAGACCCGTTGTTCTGGATACTGCCCCAGCAGTGCGGTGGGGAAGGGGAGAAACACAATGCACATCAGCAAGAGAATGTTGAGCCAGAGCAGGTTACGATCAGATTGTTGGATGTAGTGGAAGGTATTGTGATGCGCGACCCAGTAGATGCCCACGATCACAAAACTCAACGCGTAGCTCAGGAGTTTGGGCCACAACGCGCTCAGCCTGGGCACGAGTTCACTCGCCGAGGCTATTTGCGGGACCTGCAGGTTGAGCACCAATAAGGTGATGGCGACGGCGAAGACGCCATCACTAAACGCTTCGAGGCGGTTGGTGCTTAGACCAGTAACCGGCCTGTTTTCACTCGCTTCACTCATACGTCATTTCTCCCCAGGGGTGCTCAAATGTTTCCATAAACGTCACTCACTTTCTTCCACTCGCTACTCCCGCATGCCGGACTCGACCCACCTTTGGAAAGTCTCCACCTTCTCGCGGGACCACGCCCCGTCGCACGGCATCGACCCGTTCTGCAAGCGCTGGAGAATGCCAGCGGCATGGCTCTTCACGTCCTGGTAAGACCACAGGTCGAAAGCCCCTTCCATCGACTGGTGGTCCATCGCACGAAACAGCGGCTTGATGTGTTGAGCGAAGCCCACCGGCTCGTCGGCTGCTGGAAGGACGACCGCCGCTGATTCTTCCTCGTTTTGGGGAGAGAGTGCCGAGACCCTTGATCCGGGTGGCCCCGCAGTGCCCCAGTCCCAGCGCGGTACCGGCATGTTCTGCGGGGGATGGCTGCCTGGCTGGGAGTTCTCCACCGCCACCCGGGAACCCCACTCGATGTAGGAGGTAAAAGCCGAGCGAAACTCAGGATCGTTGGGCAGTCCGGCTTCGTTGGCAGCCTGATAGAGCAGGCTGGCCCACCGTGCCCTCTGTTCCTCGGTGAGCCCTTTCCCGAGGTGCTGGGTAAGCATGCGGGTGTAGCCACCGTATGCCTGGGTGTAGTTCTTTGGGCCTCCAAACACCTCTCCGAGCCAGGCGGCCACCCGCTCAGGATGGTCTGGGGACATGTTGGCGAACAGAGGCCCAATCAGTGGGTCCTGGGGAACGTACTTCTCATAGAACAGGCGGGTGAGCCTCGTCAGCGCAGGTAGGCCACCGGCCCACTCGAACACGGTTGGCTCGTGATCCGGGTCTGCCACCGGGTCGTGGAAGTTGACATACCAGTGCATCCCGCTACAGAACGGTTTGTTCTGGGAGTGGCCGCAGCGACAGAGGCTATAGTGCTCCAGCGAGGCGCCCTGATTGCGCGGCTCATCGTCGCCTTGCCCGTCCTTGAGCGGGATGCCACCCGTGATCCGATACGGGCCGTCCCTGGAGACCTCGATCGCGGGTGGGTGTTCCTGGTCGACCTGATCGCGGGCTTCCCTGCCGTCGATCGCGTAGCTGAGCGCGCCGGAGGGGCAGGCTCGCACGGCGCGAATGATCTCCTCTATCCGTGCACCATTGGGATCGACGAAGGGGTCCTGGCCGAGGAGGAACACCGAGGCCAGCCGGTCCGTGCAGAAGCCAGCATGGGCGCAGAGGCCGCGGTTGTCGAGCACCGTCACCTGCTTACCAATGTAGGTATCACGGCGGTCAGGGACCCGTTGTGGATCCTTCTGGCCGGTGAAGCCGATGCGGGCATGGGTGCCATCGCAGAACGGCTTATTGGCCGAGCCGCCACAGCGGCACAGCGCCATCTGCGGCCGCGCCGGGATGCGCTCGCCCAACCAGGTCAGCAGGGTGTCGGCATTGGTCACCAGGTAGGGGCCACCCAGCGAGGCCTGGATGGAACAACCCAGCTCGGCCTGCATCTGTTTCAACTCGGTGACTTTGGCTGCGACGCCACGCGGACCATCCGGCGGCGCAAACTGGCAGGCCAGGTCTTGCAGCGCGGCCGTGGCTTCCTGGATCTCAGTCGGAAGGCCAGGGTTCAAGCGGAGCTTCGTCGCAAGTTTCGCCAGTTGCCAGAGTCGCTCACCGAAGAACACCCAGGCCGACGGCTTGTGCGGCAGCAGGTGAACGTCACGGTTGTAGCCAAAGCCCGGGCCCGCGGTCTTGCCCGGCCACCTGGCACGATCTACCGGCAGCTTCGTGAGCGCCTCGCCTAGCGGGCGAATGACGGTCGTCATCAGCCGGAGCGTGGCTCGTGAGAGGTGCTCGAGCTCGGTATCAGTTTCCTCGGTATGAGCAAAGAAGCGCAACAGCATGAGCAGCATGGTGTCGTATGAACCATTGAAGAGATCGGCGACCTCGTGGGTCAATGGGTCGTCGATGACGATGCCGCCGGAGGTGTCGTCATAGAAGCGCGTCATCGGGTTGGAGATCACCGGTCGAACTGGCTCGAAGGGGACGCCGCTTCGTTGCCCCTGCGCTATCGCCTCGGCATATTGCCTGCGGACTTTGTCGAAGACCCAGAAGTGCGCGTCGGGATGGGCCGAGGTCGGTGCCTCGCCTTGCTCGACGATCGCCTCGATAGCAGAGCAGGCTGAGGCGCGGTCCACAATCGAGACCAGGTCGCCTCTCAGATCGACGAAGCGCGCGTTGGCCTGCGCCTCGGGCGGTCCGATGAAGAGCTCCTCTTCAGGAATGTATGTAAAACCCGTCTCGATCTTGTGGTAGAACTCGCCCACGCTCTTGAAGTCGATCTCGAACGGCTCGCAACCCTCGTCATCCCGTTCCTCTTTCTGCCAGCTCGCCTGCATGGAACTCTGAGTGCCCAGGACTCGGTCGCGCATAGCATCGAAAGGTGCCTGCTCTTCCGCGGAAAGAATGCCTGTTTCGGGCATTTCGTAGCAGACAAAGCGTTCGATGGTCTCCTGTGAAAACGGCTCGAGGCTGAGACGGATGCCAAAGGGAAACGCCGAGGGCGGTAGAGGAAAATTTGGGCGTCGGAAGTGGGGTGCGCCACCGATGGCGGTCAGCAGATTCGACACCTGGGCTAGATGCCCCATCTCCTCGACCGCTACTAAAGTCAGATGTCGGCGCCAGCCGCGTACCATCTCGGCTTGTTCGACGGTCATACCACCCTCGCTGACGTCGTTCTTGAGCGAGTACGCGGCGAACAAGTAGATGCACGCCAGCCCGTGTTCGAGTTCGGCGGCACGTGATAGGAGATAGATCAGCTCTTCGCGCGTCTTAACGGGCGCGATATGCGAGCGATCGAGCTTGGCGTTAGGAATTGTCTGCGACATGTTTGCTATCCTCTTGTAACCGGTTGATGATAAACTCTGCATACCACGTCGCCCAGTCGTAATCTTTATGACAGAGCGCGTATTCATACTCAACGTGGGCCTTTTCTGCTTCTTTCAGCAGGCTCTCCAACGCTTCTTTGGTGAGTGCTTCTTTCTGCATAGGTTGATTCCTCTCTCTAGTTTGATCCTCACTGAGATGGGCAACATACTCATCTTGTGGCTCTACCGTACCATCCCATCCTCTACTGGTCTGGTGTAGTGCCACTTCTCACCAGTTACAGTAATACCAGTTGAGCAGCAGTGCAACTGCCGTCAACGCTCCAACTCGCCCACGACTTTGACGTCTCATGCAACATCATCGTCGAAAAGCGCCAGTAATTTCTGTTTCACCTCCAGCTTGCTTTTTACCTCAGACTCTGCTTGAGAGCATTTCCGAACGGTAAATGGAGCGAGCAGACAAACCTTGGGTCTCAACCCTTTCCAGAGAAGAGTATAGCCGTCAGAGCTCGTTGAAGGACAGGGCACCTCTGATCATTTTCCTGATCATCCCGCTGATCATCTCAATGCCTCTTTATTGAACGTACGGAATTGCCATTGAAGAACAGGTCTCTCACCTGCACCTCCGGCACAGAAGGCAATGAGCATTCTGCCACTCTTCCTTGCAGTCAGTTTACCCTGCTCTTCGTGAGTTAGGATATGCTCTCTCTGTTTGTCTTTATCTGCTACTTGAGAGTGTAGTCTATTGGGCGGGCTTCCACATCGGCAAAGCAACGTATTCGTGTTGCCTATCTATGAGTGGTGGGTGGAGGGGAGAACGTCTCACAGGGAAGCGTTACCTAGCCAAAGGTGTCTGCATGACCACTGTCGAGGTGAAGAGTGCGCCAGCAGATGAGGAGAGGATGGGGCATGATGTAGGTGATGTTGCCCTGCATGAGATGTACTTGCGCCGAGTATGCAAAGCAGTAGGCTATACCCTCCTTGTTGTTCAAGTCCCGGCAAAGTGCAAGACTCTCCTCAAGCAGTGAGTAGACAATCGTAGTATCAGTCTGGCTTGCACGCTGGTCATACTGGTGTGGTGGTCTCCCAGCTTCTTGACGAGGATTGGGCGCCAACGGCTAATCCAGCCTCGAATGCGTCTACCGGGGCCATCGACGGGGTGCTCCATCTGACCGCTGACCTGGCGCGGCGGTTGATTGGCGCACATCAGGCCGCCGCTGCTCTGATTATCGCGGGCGACTGGACCAGTATGCGCAAGTACTTTTCGCAAGTGGCTTCGGCAATTGGGGTTGACCTTCGGGACAGCATGGAATACGATAGTGTAATAAAGGGGGCTTTCCCATTTAGAGCAATAAAGAATCAAGAAAGGAAGTAGTTTTCATGGAAACATTTGATGCGATTCGTACGGCCCTGGCAGTGCGCCACTTCAAAGATACACCGATCCCTGAACCTATCGTCCGGCAAATTGTCGAAGCAGGCCGTCTTACCGCCAGTGCTGGGAATGGCCAACCCTGGCACTTCATCGTCGTACGGGACAAGGAGACATTGCGCCGGCTTGGTCAGCTCGCACCCACGGGGCCCTATATCGCGCAGGCACCGCTGGCGATTGTTGTGGCTATGGATCGCAGTCCCCTTGCTGTCTCCGATGGTAGTCGCGCTATCCAGGACATGATTCTGGCAGCTTGGTCGCAAGGCGTCGGCTCAAACTGGGTTGGCTTCAACAGCCTGCCGGAGGTCAACCGCCTTTTGGGCATTCCCGAGGAGGTCTCGGTCCTCGCGATCCTTCCGTTCGGCTACCCGGTTGAGGCCGTCGGGAAGGGTCAGAAGAAACGCAAACCTCTGGGCGAGGTTGCCTATCATGAACGATGGGGCAAACCATTCGAATAAGAGGTGTCTGAACCGCCCTGGTCTATGAAGGTCTGGAACAGCGCACATCAAGAAGGCCCGAGATCACGCATGCTGGGCGCGGCCTGCGCTGTCGAACAAGGGCTGGCAAAACGAGTCTGATCTCCGTATTCCTTCCTGGAAAAGTTCGTACTTCCCACGATGGTAGCAGCATATCATCACGTACTGCGGGGTGGGCATCTCTGCCTCACTCGCACTTTTTGCTCTGTACTTGGCTGGTTACCGCCATCTTGCCTTCTACAATGCGTCCTGGGAGGAGTGGGGCACCGACCCGGCTCGTCCGGTCGAGTCAGAAGAGAGATGACAAGGAGGAAACCGAAAAAAAGGGAGCAGAGTACGTGCCACTTTGCCCCTGATTTACTGATCTGTAGTAGAGAGCCTCTCATGAACCAACAGCTTTGGCCTTGTGGTCATACTCTACCCGGGCATCCTCAATTTCAGCAAAATGAGTTTCAGCCCACGTGCAGATATCCTTCAGCAACTCACTAAATGTCTCGCCTAATGGAGTCAGGGCATACTCAACTCGAGGTGGTACAACATGGTAGACTGTGCGCTTCACAAGCCCATCACGTTCTAAATTTCGTAGTGTTAGAGTCAGCATTTTCTGGGAGATCCCCTTGATCTCACGCTTTATTTCGCCGTGCCGTTTCACACCAAACGCCAATGCATACAGAACAAGTGCCGTCCACTTCTCAGAGAGAAGATCAAGCACCTGCCGCGAACCATACTTCGAGTCGAACACCGTAGGGTGTGAGTATTCCTTCGTCTCCACCTCATTCACCTCCTTCATTTCTCTTAGGCACTTAAAGGTACCTACTTACCAAATGAGAGAATACCATGCTATAGTATCCTTAGCTGATAGGGACGTCAATACCTGTCTGGTAATGTAGCAGCTTCCCCAGGTGAGTGATACTATACACGTATACATGCATATACGTATGTCGGATGAGTCATACGTACCTATGTGCAAGGGTTCGGACCATAAAAAGTTGTCGCCGGCATCTCTATGAGGAAGTATGAGAGCTGGCCCGAGTCGGACGCACGCATCAGGGAGGAATAGAACATGGCAAAGAGATGCACGCATCTTGATCAGATACAAGAAGTCACACCGAGTGCCAATGGATGTGAGGACTGTTTGAAAATTGGAGATACCTGGGTACACCTGCGCCTCTGTCTCACGTGTGGACATGTGGGCTGCTGCGACTCTTCAAAGAACAAGCACGCAACCAAGCATTTCCACGCGACCAACCATCCGATCATTCAGTCCTTCCAGCCTGGAGAGGACTGGGTCTGGTGTTACATCGATCAGGTTATGCTCGAGCCTGCTTGATCGATTCTCGACCTTCCATAGACACCACGGCTTATATTGAGAAGATACCTCGAAAAGGAAAAGTTCTGCCACATATCGGGGGCTAATGGAGCGGCCTGTATCGCGTAGGGGCGGGGGAGGTGAGGTGTGGGGAGGGGACGCAGCCGCATCCGGGGGATGATGAAGGCAGCGTCGCCCTCGCTGGAGAAGCGCTCTCCCTTAACATCCGATTCTTGGTAGAACCAAAAGGAAAGATGACGATGACACAGAGAATACATCTTGGGGTACCCGTCAGTGAGCGGGACCACAGTCAAGGACCTGCAACAGCCGCTGTAACGCTGGTACAATATGGCGACTACGAATGCCCCTACACCCGCCAATCGACGACCATCGTGAGAGCGATCCAGCAACAACTCGGGGACCAGTTACGCTTTATCTTTCGCAACTTCCCACTCACCGAAATCCATCCCCACGCGCTGCACGCGGCTTTCGCTGCCGAGGCCGCCGCAGCTCAGGGCAAGTTCTGGCAGATGCATGATTACATCTTCCACCACCAGCATACGCTTGAGGATTCCGACCTGGAGCAATTTGCCGAGGCGGTTGGCCTGGATATGCAGCAGTTCGCACGTGACATGGCAGAACGTCCGTACATTAGCCGTATCGAGGAGGATCTTCAGAGCGGCATACGCAGCGGTGTGCGTGGAACGCCGACGTTCTTCATCAATGGAGTCTTGTATCGCGGTTCCTGGGAACACGAGGCCTTGCTGGCTGCACTCCAAGCAGCGAGCCCAACATCGTGATGCCCTCGAGGTGCTCAGAAATGGAGCAGAGAGACAATCAGGTGGAGCAACACATGGAGAACACAAGCAACACACAGCAAGGGGAACGAGCGGAGGGCTGGCCAGCCCTCCCCTATGAGGCCTGGAGGGATACCTGCCAGACCCTGCATCTGTGGACACAGATCGTGGGCAAAGTCAGAATGGAATTGAGTCCCTTTCTCAACCACTGGTGGCATGTCACCTTGTACGTCACCCCGCGTGGGCTGACCACCTCTTCCATCCCCTATCACGGGGGCACCTTTGAAGTCACCTTTGACTTCGTCGAGCACAATCTCTCCATTCGCACAAGCGAGGGAACCACCAAAGCGCTGCCGCTGATCCCCCGCTCCGTCGCCGCGTTTTACCGGGAATGCATGGCCTGCTTGCACGCCCTGGGCATCGAGGTCACCATCAACCCCTTGCCCAGCGAAGTGCAGAATCCCATTCGCTGTGATGTCGATGAGGTCCACGCCTCCTACGACCCAGTCTACGCCCAGCGCTTCTGGCGCATACTGGTGCAGACCGACGCCGTCATGCAGCGCTACCGCTCGCCGTTTCTGGGCAAGAGCAGTCCCGTCCACTTCTTCTGGGGCAGCTTCGACCTGGCACTCACCTTTTTTTCGGGACTGCGTGCACCAGAGCGTCCAGGGGCCGATCGCATGACGCGGGAAGCCTACTCGCATGAAGTGATCAGTTGTGGGTTCTGGCCTGGCGATGACCGTTTCCCGGCTCCGGCTTTCTACTCCTATACCGCTCCAGAACCGCCTGGACTGCCGACAGCCTCGATTCGTCCGGAGGAGGCCTTCTACAGTCAAGAGCTGAGTTTGTTTCTCCTGCGCTATGACGACGTGCAAACAGCTTCCTCGCCTGAGCAGGCGCTGCTGGAGTTTTTTCAGAGCACCTACGAAGCCGGAGCCCGACTTGCGCAGTGGGATCGCGAGGCATTGGAAAGGTAGATATTCCCCTCAAAGAGCTGTTAACTTTTGCTCGTTAAAAGGTGAGTGCACCTGTACTGGCTACTTCGAACATCCGTTGCAGAATCTGCAAAACCTATGGGTTAAAAGACAAATTCTCACTTGTGCGGTCTCTTTATAAGATGGTGATACCACAGACTTCGCCATGATCAAAACACAGAGCTCATCCCTGCTTCCTGCTACGCCGGAAAGAGCCTGAAGCCAGGAAGCCCAGTCGGCCCAGCTTTGAAGTGAGCCACTGATCTACCCCATAATAGCGGCCTGCAGAGAGGAAGAGTAATATGGCAAAGAGTATTGCATAGGGAAAGGCTGTCCCTACATCTGTACTTTGACCTGGTATGTAGGGTCCTCCAAAACCTTCAGCCGTTGACCAGATGCCCAGTGACAGGAAGATGCCAACGATATACGTCAGGTTGCTAAAGATGCCAAAGATCAAGAAGACCGCGATAGCAGTCTCTGTCGTGGCTTCGATACGAGCAAAGAGCAATGGATTGATGCTGACAAGGTGAGTCCAGAAGGAGATCCAGGCCTGAATTGGCGCTGGTTGACCATCACTCACTGCCGAGATCTGTTGAACGAATGTGTTTTGAAATTGCGGTTGCCACTTCAACGTCGCGGCAACAACATACACAAGGCCGAAGATGATACGCGCTATGCCGACACCACGCTCTCGCCAGTTCATCCGAATGAGACGACGTGACGAGATTGTGGTTTGTTGCAAAGGTTTCGTTGCTGAATTATCGATCATAAAATGTACTCCTTCAATCTAAATCAAATTGTTATGAATACCACATTTGCATATAGCTGAATAGTGCCTTCGACCCCCTGCTGCATGTTCCAGAAGGAATCACTATGATTAGACAGCCGTTCGTGATTCGTTAGCTCTCGGGTTCAGAGACAGAATCACCCATCTGACTTCATCGTCATAGTGATGTTCAGTAGCCTGGTGTCTGTTGTAGGTGTACTCGTGGCCCGATACCAGAAGCTTCTATTGAGTAATATTGTGTAGTATTGTTCTTACACAAGTAGATTCGCAGGGGGTTACAATAAACTTGTTTGGCGAGGACATTCATTTTCATGATCACGTTCTGTTTGAATGAGTTTGCACATCGGGTTAGTAATTCTTCGTTAGCTTCGGAGAAATAGCTCTACAAGCCATTCAGCTTTCTTCAGTCCCTCACTTGTAGTAGAACTCTCACCATCGATACCTATACACTTCCTCATGATGTCCAGTCAATGCCCACACGTTCAATGTAATCAGGCACCTATCCGTTTTGCTAACACCGCGCGCACGGCTTCTTTGAAAGATACTGCTGCAACGCCACTGGCGCGGCTAGACTTCGTCTCAGCAGCTGTGCAAGGAGTGCGCTGCGCTCAGGCAAGACGAAAGGAGTAGGTAATTCTGCCTAGAACTTTCCCAGAGTACTGAGAGGGAGAAATTAGACGTTTCTGTCGATGTTCCCTACTCTCCTGCGAGCTATATCTACTGTTGTGGTAAGTAGCAGAGAAGTTGTTTCTCGGGCTATATGATGTACGAACCTCCACTCTCTTGGAGAAATGAAATACTCTGTTATCTGCCTGAAACAGTCACTGAAAAAATAATTTACTCTAGCTAGCTATGGAAAGAAGTGAAATATCGATGCAAACGATGTGGGCTGAGCATTCTCTTAAAGAAGTTCCTATGGATACACAGCAGGAATTCCAGCAGTTTTACCAGGAGAATCTAGGCTTGATCTATCGTTACGTGTACAACCAGGTCAGCAACAGGGAAGAGGCCGAGGACCTCACGTCGCAAATTTTTCTCAAAGTAGTCAGCAGCATTGATCAAGAGCGTAGCCGGCTAAGTATGCAAAAATGGCTCTATCTCATTGCACGCTCAACTATCGCGGACTACTGGCGCGCTCGCTATCGTTTACCCAAGAGTTCACTCGATGCAATGCTAGAGGCCGGCTGGGAAGGTCCAGCTGAGGTAGAAGCTACTGCAACAAGCAATAGCGCAGAAGAACAGGTAGAACGTATTCTCCAGGCATTGCCTGAGAAATATCGAGAAGTCTTGAAATGCCGTTTTCTGCTCAAGCTCTCGGTAAAAGCCACTGCGCTACAAATGGGAGCGACGGAGGCAAACGTCAAAGTATTGCAGTTTCGTGCGCTCAAACGCGCTGCTGATCTCGAACAAGTTGTCATAGAACAAGAACATAGAGTGTTGTAGGTACTTTCCTTGCAACGCAAGGTCAGAATGTTTCTGACCGAGCTTACAGGAGGAAATATTTCATGAGGTCCCAGGTGAAGATAGTCACGTTTCTCTTTATGGTCATCATATCGATGGTCGCAGTGTCCTGTGGACCAGGTAACCAGGTTAACCAAGCTAACCAGCAAACACCAACCAGCCCAGTGATGAATTCTCATACGTTAAAGTTTATCATTGGGCTTCTACCCATCACCATCTCATGCTGTTTGTTCCCCTGCAAGTTAACCTCCTCACAGCTTTCACCAAGCAATTTGCAAAGTTGAAATTCTGTCTTCAGTAGAGTATAGTAAGTGCAACAGCACTCACGAGATAGAAGCAATACCCCCTTGAGAGTAGCCTTCTGTTTGTCTCTTGGGT
Source organism: Chloroflexota bacterium (assembly GCA_005881495.1). Next base: position 196 of record VBHI01000090.1, on the reverse strand, counting down.
TCGTTTTACATCGGTTCCTTATTTCAATTGTTAGTATGCTTCTTAGAGGGGGTGTGACCATGATCGACCGCGTCGAGCAGCAGTTTGGCAACTATCATCACAGCCTGCCTGCGCAGCTCACCCCCCTGATTGGACGCAGGCAAGAGGTGGCGGCGGTGTGGGCCCTCCTGCAACGCCCAGAGGTGCGCCTGGTGAC
>VBHI01000089.1 GCA_005881495.1 Chloroflexota bacterium | reverse complement strand
GTCGAGCGACAGAAACAAGAACTACTCCGCATACGCTTCGAGGAACAGGCGCGCAATGAGACGCGGAAAGTCGCGGTCGCTCCTATCGAGGGCAAACCTGCAATGGGACTGCGCCCATGGCGCGATATAGTAACACCACAGCTTGATGTTGCCAACGGCCGCTATCAACTCGCCGAGTTCGCCGCGGACCTGGGACAGGTGCATAGGGGCGCAGGCTCCGACGAGTACCGTATCCCGCGCGACTTCTTTCAACGCACGTTCTTGACGAATGGCTTGAGCAGACTCTTGAGCGGTGCGCTCCAACGCCTGGATGGCAGCGGCGCTGATCCCGTGGTCGATCTCCAGACCAATTTTGGCGGCGGGAAGACGCACTCACTGCTTGCACTCTATCACCTCTTTTCCGGCGCACCCATCACTGACCTGGTGGGAATCGAGCCAGTCCTGGATGAAGCCGGTATCCCCCGGCCTCCGCAGGCCCAGCGGGCCGTCCTCGTCGGCTACGAACTCTCCCCAGGCCAACCACGCATCAAAGCGGATGGCTGCGTCGTCAATACGCTGTGGGGTGAGTTGGCCTGGCAACTGCTCGGCAGAGATGGCTTCGCGCTTGTCGCTGAAGCTGATCGTCAGGGTGTCAGTCCCGGCTCTGAGATTTTGCGCGAACTTTTCACCGCGGCGGCCCCCTGTCTCATCCTCATCGATGAATGGGTGGTCTATGCACGCCAGTTGTACGGCATTTCTGGTCTGCCGGGCGGCTCTTTCGACGCCAACCTGAGCTTTGCCCAGTCGCTGACGGAGGCAGCCAAAGCGGCGCCGCAGACGCTCGTCGTTGCCACCATTCCCGCCTCTGACGCCGAGACCGGCGGCGAGGGTGGACGAGAAGCGGCTGTGCGCCTGAAAAATATCTTCGGGCGCATCGAGTCTCCGTGGCGACCCGCGGATACAGAAGAGGGTTTCGAGATCGTGCGGCGGCGCCTCTTCCAGCCCATCACCCAACCGGCTCTCTTTACCGCGCGTGATAGCGTGGCCAGAGCCTTCATGGACCTCTATCGCAGCCAGCCACAGGAGTTCTCCGCTGATTGCCGGGAGGCAGAACATGAACGACGTATCAAGGCTGCCTACCCGATTCATCCTGAACTCTTTGACCGGCTCTACAACGACTGGTCAAGTATCGAGAAATTCCAGCGCACGCGCGGTGTCCTACGCTTGATGGCTGCCGTGATTCATGCTCTTTGGGAACGGCAAGATGCAAGTTTGCTTATCTTACCCGCGAGCGTGCCAATAGACGAAGCGAGAGTCCAGTTTGAACTGACCCATTATATGGAAGACAACTGGGTGCCGGTCATCGAGAAAGATGTCGATGGCCCGCATTCGCTTCCGCTGCGCATTGACCGCGATAACCCAAACCTTGGCCGCTACTCCGCCAGCCGGCGCGTCACCCGTACCATCTATCTCGGTTCGGCTCCCAATCCGCGCAACCCCAATAAAGGTTTGACCGAGGGCCAGGTCAAACTGGGCTGTGTCCAACCAGGAGAAAGCGTTGCGACCTTTGGCGACGCGCTGCGCCGCCTCTCGGATCAGTCCACTCACCTCTACCTGGATGGTCAGCGCTACTGGTATGCCACCCAGCCAGGTGTTACACGTCTCGCCCAGGATCGCGCCGCCCAACTGGATGAAGAGAAAGTGCTCGAAGAAGTTGAGAAACGTCTGAGGGTTGAGCAGAGCAATCGCGGAGACTTTGCCAGGGTACATGTCTGCCCCACCTCTGGCGCAGATATCGCCGATGACGAAACGTCTGTTCGGCTGGTTATCCTCAAACCACATCTCACCCATGCGCTGCGTGACCAGAACAGCAAGGCCAGGGAAGCGGCAAACGAGATGATGAACCTGCGAGGGAACACGCGCCGTGGCTATCGCAACACCCTGGTCTTTCTCGCGGCAGACCGCAATCGCCTGGAAGACCTCAAGCAAGGTGTGCGCCAGTTCCTGGCATGGGACTCCATTAACCAGGAAAGTGAAACGCTGAACCTGGACGCGTTCCAACGCAACCAGGCCAGAACGAAGCGCGATGAGGCGAATAAGATTGTCGATGCGCGCATCCCCGAAACCTACACCTGGTTGATTGTTCCTGAACAGCCGGACCCCCGCCAGCCCGACGAATTGCAAGAATTCAAGCTGCAACCACAGCCACTAAATTCCCTGGCGATCAACGCCAGTCGCAGACTCAAAACCGAGGATCTGCTCATCACCCAGTACTCCGGGACGCTGCTGCGCCGTGATCTAGATCGTATCCCATTATGGCGGGGAAACCACATCGGCATCAAAGAACTGGCCGAATACTTCGCCAGGTATGTCTACCTGCCGCGCTTCAAAAACATCGATGTCCTTATTGACTCTATCGGCCAGGGAATTCAATCGTCGCAATGGGAGCGTGAAACCTTCGCCTACGCGGATGGCTGGGACGCCGAAAAGAGTCGCTACTTCGGCCTTCAAGCAGGCAAACGGGCGCAGGTAATAATCAACGCGGAAACCCTTCTTGTCAAACCAGAAGTCGCCGCGGCACAAATCGCCGCTGAAGCGCCCCCCGTGACGCCTTTACCACAAACCGCACAAACTGCACAAATCGCACCAACGGCGACATATCAAGGTCCAGATCGTACTCTATCTGCCGTCATCGAGCGGGGTGGGTCCGCCATTGCCGATATACAGGAATTACCCGTCCCAACAGTTTTCCCGCCGGTAGCACAGCAACCAGGGCCAAAGTATCACCGCTTCTACGGCTCAGTGATCATTGACGAGCGCAGGATGGGCACCCAGGCCGGCAATATCATGGAAGAAGTGGTAAAACACCTGACCAGCCTCTACGGAGTCAAAGTAAAAGTGACGCTGGAAATACAGGCAGAATTACAAAACGGTATATCAGAAGCCACCGTACAAACAGTAATGGAGAACTGCCGCACACTCAAATTCGAGAGTTTTGCGTTTGAGGAGGAGTAGCCCAAATTAAAAGATAAATCAGCCCCCCAGGCCCGTGTATAGTAGGGTCGACCCTTGCGGTCGACCTCTGGTCCTATATGATGAACCAGCCCACCACGCCCGTGTAATGCCTTGATGCCTACAATAGTCATGCATGTGGTTGCCACTGTCAGACGAGTTGTCCAATCTTGCCCGTCCCATTGGAATGGCTTTCGGTAAACCAAAGGGCCCGATCCGGCCCAGTCGTGATACTACCAGGGCTGCTTCCAGGTGTTGGCAACGGGAACTCGCTGATCTGGCCTGCTGTGGTAACGCGTCCAATTTTGCCTGTCCCATTGAATTGGCCTTCAGTAAACCAGAGAGCACCATCCGGTCCGCTTGTGATGCTGTTCAGGAGATAATGGGGTAGCGTGAACTCGCTGATCTGGCCTTGCGGAGTGACCCGTCCAAGCTTGCTGGGGCCATTATTGGTGCCGGTTTCTGCGAACCAGACGTTCCCATCTGGCCCTGCAGTGATGTTGAAAGGGAATTCTTCGGACGTCGGCAGGAAGAACTCGCTGATCTTTCCCATGGTGGTGATGCGCCCAATGGAGCCAAGCTCGGTGAACCAAAGGTTTCCATCTGGCCCCGCTGCCCACGGGATGCGCAACGAGATTCATAGCTGAGCAAGAGTAAGGAAGGCCGGGACGTTTTTGATCCCATTCCTGTTTCCCTGATGAGAGCACCATGCAGGGGGACAAGCCTGGTGCCTGTTGAGATTCCTTCTTGACAGGATTTCCCCCCTGTGCTATGCTTGTTACAGAGAACTTAATGAACGTTCTGTAAATTGTGAAGGGAGGAGAACGCATGACGCAGCCCATGAAGCACCAACGAGTTGGTCCAGCTTCCCCCCTCGACCAAGGCACCTGGCAGCAGATCCTCACCGCCGCGAAGGACCTCTTTTTTGCGAAGGGCTACAAAGGCGTTTCCATGAAAGAGATCGCCGACGCGGTGCAGGTGATGCCCTCGGCTTTGTACTACCATTTCCCCAAGGGCAAAGAAGATCTGTTCACGAAGATGATCCAGACCTTGTTTGTGGACGAAGGGGTCGCAGGGATCGAGCAGGCCATGGGAACCACGCAGGGTTTGCGAGAGCGTTTGACTCTGCTCACCTCCTCGCTGCTGACGCTTCCCATTGATGAGCACTTTATGCTGCTGCTGCGAGATGCCAGGGAGCACATCAAGGACCCGGAAAACCAGCGGATTATTTTGTCCCTACGAGACCGGATCAAGCAGCTGGTTATGGGCCTCTTTCAAACGGCGCAAGATGCCGGAGAGATTCGCACAGATATTCCGGTCGAGGAGCTGGTCAGTCTCTATATGGGGATGCTGAGGGAGTCGAAGAGCATTCAGGTGTCGCACCAGGTCACCGTGCTGCTGGACGGCATTGCGTCTCCCGCACTACGAGATCAGCACTAACGCTTTGTGGATACAAGTTAGTAAACGGTTAGTAAGCTCTCGGCTTTCGGGTTTCGTCGAGGGTTTTTAACCACATCTGCCAGACCTCGCGCGTGTCGCGCTCATTCCCTGATCGCGCGGCGAGAGCGAGCATCTAGTGAGAAGAGTGAGAAAGGAAAGGCTTCACGCGATGAAACGATGTCTATCGGTCCTCCCAGACAAGAGGCACGCCCACGGAGGTGCTCATGACCTCCTCCCCTGATCCCTCGCAGACGGAACTGGCGGCGGATAACGTGCCAGGCCGCACTCCGGCGATCGAAACCCATGGCTTGAGCAAGCACTTCGGGCAGCGCAAAGCCGTCGATGGCCTCACCATGAGCATCCCTGCCGGGACTATCGCTGGCTTTGTTGGCCCCAATGGGGCCGGGAAGACGACCACCATTCGCCTGCTGCTGGGACTGGTGCGACCAAGTGCAGGCAGCGCGACGATTCTGGGTCAGCTGCTGACCCATCCAGAGCGTTACCTTCCATGTGTTGGGGCGCTCATCGAAGCGCCTACTTTCTATCCCAGCCTGAGCGGACGGACGAATCTGGAGGTGCTGGCACACCTTGGCGATTACCCTCGCTCTCGCGTGAGCCAGGTGCTTGAACTGGTCGAGCTGAGTGACCGGGCAAAAGACCCGGTGAGAACGTATTCGCAAGGGATGAAGCAACGGCTCGGGGTGGCCATGGCGCTGCTCCCTGATCCCGACCTGCTGATCCTCGATGAACCGGCCAATGGCCTCGACCCACTTGGTATCATCCAGATGCGCGACCTGCTGCGGCGCCTGCGCGAGCAGGGCAAGACTGTCTTCCTCAGCAGCCACCTGCTGGGAGAGTTGGAGCAGGTCACGGATTGGTTGGTGATGCTCCATCAAGGGAAGGCTCTGTTCAGCGGTCCCGCCCGCGAGCTCCTGGACCGTCGCTCCGAGCTGGTGGTCGAAGCCGAGGAGGCGACGCAGCTCGATCTGGTGGCCAGGATCGCCAGGGAAGCGGGCTACACGGTCACGCCGGACAACGGCTCCCTGCGGATTGCCTGTCCCCTGGACTTTTCCTCCGAACTGAATCGACGGGCCAGGGAGGCTGGCGCCACCCACATCGTCATCCGCACGAAAGAGGCCAGCCTCGAAGAGCGTTTCCTGGCCCTATTGAAAGGAGAGCACGAATGATGCGTGCGTTTCGCAGCGAGTTGCTCAAGTTCCGCCGCTGGAGCGTCCTGGCAGGTTCGGGAGTGATGATCCTCGCCACCGCTTTTATCGCCTACCTGACCTTCCATCAGATCACATCCGGAGCCACTGGACCGGAACTCACCCCTCTCATTCAGGCGTTCCCGACGCCGCAAGGACTGATCACCGTTGTGGGCCAGGCGCGGTCCCTGATCATTGTGATCGCGCTCATCATGGTCACCTCGAACATCGCTGCGGAATGGTCCCAGGGAACCCTGCGCAACCTGCTGGTGCGCGAGCCGAGACGGCTGCGCCTGCTTTCAGGCAAGATGCTTGCGCTGTTGCTCGGCGTTTCCATTTCCGCCACGCTGACCCTGGCAATCAGTGCCGCGCTCATCCTCGCCGCAGCGCACGCTCAGGGGATCTCGACGGCTGCCTGGACCTCGTCTGAAGGAATGCGCACCTTTCTTTCTTTCTTCGGCAATGAGGTGCTCTGTCTCGTCGGCATCAGTCTGCTGGGAATGCTGATCGCCGTGCTGACGCGCTCGGTGGGCGCCGCCGTAGGGATTGCCCTGGCTTACGTTCTGGTCCCGGAGGGAGTGATTGCCATGGTGTGGCAGGAAGGGTCCAGGTGGTTCCCTGTCCGTGTCCTCAACTTTCTGCCGGGCTCAACCTTTCCCTCGACTGTCGGTCCCACTCCTCCCCAGGGCTACCCTGTTGCTCTTCTTGTGGCGCTGCTGTGGATGGTCGGCTTTGTCGTGGTGAGCGCTGTGGTGTTCCGGCGTCAGGATATCAACGCGTAGCTGACAGGAGGAAGCGTCATGAAATCACGAGAGCGAGATGCCGAGAGCCCCGTGCGCCCATCGGGACAGGCCCATACATCCGAACACAATGGTGACAGGCAATCCGCAGTGGACGGCAACGAACGAATGACCGCGCTGGCTGGCGCAGTGCTCCTCGTGCTGATCCTGGTGGAGCTTGTAAGCGCAGCGATTCTGCGTACGTTGCTGTCCATACACGTTTTTGTCGGAGTGTTCCTGGCCGGCCCGCTCATCGTCAAGCTCGGCAGTACCGGATGGCGCTTCTTACGCTACTACACTGGATCGCCCGCCTTTGTACGCAGAGGCCCACCCCACCTGGCGCTGCGGGTGATGGCCCCGCTGCTCATCGCCACGACGCTCGTGGTCATCGGCAGCGGGATCGGACTCATGGTGACCGGCCCGCGTTTTGCTGGCCCACTCCTCCCCCTGCACGGGTTCAGTGTCCTGGTCTGGCTCCCTCTGATCGCCATCCATGTCCTCGCCCACATCCGGCGGGTTCCACGTCTCGTCACGGACGACTGGAGCAAACCATCCGACAAGAACAATGCCTCGGGACGTGGGCGCCGGCTCGGCATGAACCTTGGCGCGCTACTGGCCGGCGTGGTCGCCGCCATCCTCCTGTTTCCCGGTGCTGCTCCGTGGATGGTCTGGAGCCAGACGAACGAGACGATCCCTGCTCCCATGATCGTTGGCCTGCTTGCCGCCATCCTTGCGCTTCTGGTCACCAGACCGTGGAGACTGGTGGGAGATGGACGGTGACTCGCGGATGAGAGTTCGGACCCTTGAGGTGATGTTCTTTCATGTTGGCAATCTCTTTTCTAACGGAGCCAGGGGAGAACACGACCAACGTGCCAGGGAAACAGAACGGTCATATTGGAGATTTTCCCGCTCATATGACCGCTCTCCCTGGCAAAAGAGCGAGGAGTGGTGTCTCCTAAGAAAGGAAAAGAGAGCAATGCATCTGTTTCCGCAGAAGGAGGACCCCCTCATCGTATGACACTTTCTCCAGTCACGATCCAGATTACTCCGGAATCGAAGCCCGCCATTCCTTCCTGGATGGGAGAAGTGGCAGCCTTTGCTCAGGTTCTCACCCATGAGGGTATGCTCAAAACCATCCAGGGCCAGGTGCGCTTCGCCCGTGCCCGCTTTGGCCACTACGACCTCATCGATTTTGTTGCTGTGCTGATCGGCTATATTCTTTCGGGCGAATCTACCCTGCTGGCTTTTTACGAGCGGCTTGCTCCGTTTGCTGAGTCGTTCATGGCCTTGTTTGGGCGAAACCGTTTGCCCCATCGCTCAACCCTTTCCCGCTTTCTTGCCGCTCTCGATCAGCCCACCGTGGAAGCCCTGCGTGCGCGCTTTCAAGAGGATCTGCTAGCCCGGAATCCATTTGCTTCCCTTGGCGGCGTGTTCGACCGAATGGGAGAGCACTGGCTGGTGGTCGATGTGGATGGAACGCGACACGCTGCCCGTCAACGGGCACTCCCGCGGCTGGAATCGCTGCCCGCCCCCCATCGTCGTTTCGAGGCTGTCTGCGCGCCGGGCTATCAGGGGCGCAAACGGGAGAAGTCGTGCGCACCCGCACAGTCCTGCTCCAGACACATACTCACCAGTTCCTGGGTACGTTTGGGGGACCGGGCAATGGGGATTACCGTGGCGAACTGCTGCGGGCCATTGCGGTGATCACTGACTATGCGACCAAACTGGGGCTTTCTCCTGCTTCCGTGCTGCTTCGTCTCGATGGTCTCTATGGCGACGCTGCTCCGCTCCTCGATGTTCTGGCCGCCGGTCTCGGCGTGATTGCCCGCAGTCGTGACTACCGTCTCCTGGATCTGGAGGTCGTCCAGCAGGCACTTGCACATGCACCGGATCAGGTGAGTACCCATCCGGAAAGTGGGATGACGCGCACGCTCTATGATTGCGAGAGCATTCCCTTGACCCCAACTGGACCCAGCGTGCGCTTGGTAGTGGCCACCCATGCTGCCACCTCTTCTCCTGCGCCAGTTGGTATCGAGCGTTATGGCACTGTCTATGAGCTGTTTGTCAGCGCCCTTCCCTCGCCGGCTTTTACCTCCTCGGATGTGCTTGATCTGTACCTGCATCGCGGCTCGTTTGAAACGGTGCTCACCGATGAAGATGTGGAGCAGGACGCGGACCGGTGGTTCTCCCATACGCCATGCGGCCAGGAATTTTGCCAAATCCTCGCGCAATGGGTGTGGAACCTGCGCCTAGAACTGGGGCAAAAGCTTTCCTCGTCCGAACTGCGCACGACGGAATTTGCCAAAGCTACGGCAGTCCCGCCTACTCGGGGAGGCTCACCTGCACCCATCTCGAAGCACCCATCTTCGGTGACGTATGGTCCTGCCCAATGGGCACGGCCTTCGTTTACCGGCGGCTTTCCCGGCTCTGCCTTTCCCCTTCAACCTGATGGGACACTGCGTTGCCCTGCCGACCGCCCGTTGTATCCCCAAGAACGGCGTCCCGAACGCGATGGCTCGCTGCGAGTCTTGTATGCCGCGCGCAGCGGCCATTGTCGCTCCTGTCCTTTGCGTGCGCAGTGTCAAGAAAGCACCGCCACGATTAAGCCGCGACGGGTGAGTGCAGTAATTTGGCCGCTCTCCTCCTCCACCCCCTCGGATGGCTCTCCCACCCACATCAACGAGCCTCCATCGCTGCCCCTTGCTCCGATGCTCTGGAAAGATTGGCCACGCTGTGGCATCCGGCGAGCATGGCTCAAGGTGGTTCGCAGCGAAACAGTTGGCTTGACCAGCGGCTCCGCGCCAACGCAAGCGCCGGTTACCACGCCCTCTGAGAACGTCTTGACTCGCGCCCAGCGCGCGCATTGGCGTCTCTCCTGGGAGCAGCGGCTGGCCCGTAATGCCCGTCCAGCTGACGCTCCCAGGCTTTTCGTCACGCTCCACGGTCTAACCGCCACCTTCGCCCACGCCTTCGGCTTTGAGTTGCTTGCTACCGCCTAACCGATCGCCGCAGGCTTTGTTTCTTTCCTCGATACCATCTGACCTGGCTGCTTTTCCATATTGAGCCACATCGATCATTGGCGCTTTCCTCGGGCCTTTTTACGATATAGCAGCACTAGCAATCTATTTCTTCCCTCTTTGCTTGAGCTTATCTCGTTGCGCATCCCGTGGGCGCTGTGATGCCAAGAGGCCCTCTATGGGAAGGAGGGAGTGGAAACTCGCTGATCTGGCCTGTAAGGGTCATACGCCCGATCGAGTCTTCTTCGGTGAACCACAGGTTGCCGTCTGGCCCTGCTGCGATACGCTGGGCAGAGGTGTGAGGAGCGAGCGAGAACTCGCTGATTTTCCCCGATGGCGTGATGCGCCCGATCTTGTTTCCTTCGCTGAACCAGAGATTGCCATCTGGGCCCGCTATGATATCGAGAGCGAGAGCATTTGCTGTGGGCAATGAGAACTCACTAACGGTACCTGTCAGGGTGATGCGCCCGATCTTGCCAGTCTGGCCGTTAGCCACTTCGGTGAACCAGAGATTGCCATCTGGGCCCGCTACGATATCGCCTGGCGCAAGCTTTGATGGAGGGAGTGCGTACTCATGGAAGATGCCTCTGATTCCTGGTGTGGGAGTGGACGTTGGCGATGGGCCAGGCGGTGACGATGTAGCGCATCCACCCACCAGGCCGGCAAGCAACAGGAGCAGTGCAAGCATGACTGAACTGCGAAGTGATGCGAGACGAGTACAAGATTTGCTAACTATAAAAGAGCCTCCTTCTATCTGATGGGCGCCTGAATACTGCCATAGATGCTACCCAGGCCAGTTTTTGCCGTTTCATTTTACAACATTTGATGCATTAAGCTGATCTTTTGAATTACAGCGAGACGCTCGATGGTTAGGAAACGCCCTCAATCTACCATTATTTCCCGTTGCTGTCCAGATGCGCAGAGCTTCTTTTTACCGTGAGACCCTGGTCATGCTGAGGGCAACGAAGCATCCCGAGGCCCAGCGGGACAGACCCTTCGCTACGCTCAGGGTGACAAGGGCACCCTGTCATGCTGAGAGCAGCGAAGCATCTCGACGCCCATCCAGACAGACCCTTCGCTACGCTCAGGGTGACAAGGGCACCCACCCTATCACGCTGAGGGCAACGAAGCATCCCGAGACCCAGCGGGACAGACCCTTCGCTGCGCTCAGGGTGACAAGAATGGGCCATCCCATTCAACGACGTGCACTCTCTGCTCTTATGCCCAGCCGCCCTCGCCCTCTGGAATCCGGGACCTGTGTCTTAGTTTGATGCATATCGGTCGTCCTCTGCTGGCCTTGCGGTCGACCTCTGGGAGCCTTATCAAGGCAAAACCAGCATCTTCCACAACTCAAATAGACTATGATAACCAATGACGACAACCGCAAGGCAAGCCAAAGAAATATGTAGATAGCGCCACATGCGCATAAGCAGGCGTGCGCGTCGCTGGCGCAGCAGTGAATGTTCAAGCTGGGCGCGGTCGCCGAGTACTTCATAGGCGCGTTGAAAGTCCTTGACTTCATGAGGAGCCAGCACTGGTAAGAGTTGTGGAAGCGCGCCTTGCATCTGTATGGCCTGGTCGCAATACTGCTTGAATTGGGCTGATTTGCCCGCGCTGAGTCGTTCAATCGCTAACTCCAGTTCAAACAGCCGATCCTCAACAGCACGCGTGATACCTACCCCATTGGTATCGGCCTCGCTGGCGATGACACGCGCCTGCCACATATCCAGCAACCGGCCAAGAACACCTGTCAGCACCAGCAGGAGCAGCGCTAACAGGGCCGACATTCCGAAGGACGCTTCGGTGAAACGAGATACACTCAAGGCAAAATCATGGGTGATATTGAGGAAGTTTTCATGCATGAAGGCGATCAAGATACTGATAACGCCAAACCAGATATGCAGCCAGAGCCAGTTCTGCACTTTGCCAGGAAGGCTACGTACAAAACGCCGGCGCAATGTATAGGCGGCTACCAGCAGTACCAGGCAAAAGGAAACAATACCGAATTGGCGAAAAGGATCATTATATGGGCCGGGATAGAGCTGCGTAGCAAGGGCGGAACGATAGAGCAGGTAGACGCACCCGAGGATGACCAGGGAGAGAAGCAGGAAAAACCAGTTGAACCGTGAGCCAGGCGTTTTCCAAATACGTCGAACCGTGCGTTGTTGCATAGGTGGTTTCGTTACCAGTGCCATCAATTGATCCTTCTTAGTTTGCCCTTCGGCTGAGAATCTCTTCGGTTGAACCAAAGAATGTTGTCGGTTGGATGCGCAGCGCCGCTCCTGTTGGACAGGCCTGAACACATGCCTGGTCGGCGTACCCGGCACACAGGTCGCACTTGATAGCCACTTTCTTGCGCATGGTATCGTAACCATTAGCCGGTAAGGAGATATCGAACGGCCCTGGCGCTGCGTAGCTTCCGCCAGCAGTGACTGCGCTCACTACAGGTAATGTTTTGCGTCCACGTTCTTTGCCCCCGCCTTTTGTGAAGAAGCCACTGAAGCGTTGCCAGGAAGAACTGGCAATATGCTCATCCTCAATGCTCACAATGGAAATTGCTCCGTAGGGACAGCGTTCCGCGCAGATGCCGCAGCCAATGCAGCTTTGGGTAATATAGACCTCGCCGTTGGGATGGCGCGCAATACCGGCCCGGCTGCAAAGCATACATACCGGGTCCTGGCACTGGCGACAGGCAGTGGCGATACTGATATTACCAACGACCATCCCCTTGCGGTTCATACGCGAATGCCCATGTCGTCGCGTGCATGCTTCTTCGCATTCATCACAATGAATACATTTGTCCAGGTCAATTACCAGCACCTCGGTCCCCTCAACGACGCCATCATTCACCAGTGAATGGAGCCCAGCCTGTACATTGAGGTCGGCTAACCTTCCAGCAGGAGCGAAATGCTGCTGCGAACTGGTGGCAAGCGCATAGCCCCGGGTTGATACGGTTGTTTCAAGATATTCCTGTATACGCATAGCGAAGCGCTGGTTCACCTCTGGATAGCGTTAGAATAGAGCCAGCAGAGTATGACGCGGCACCTCGGCTACGCGGCAGCGGTTGATGGTCGACACTGTCACCGCCTGGCCATCGCCTAACAGGTCAAGACCACCGGCAAAATAGTCTCCCCCCTGGCGATAGGCGATAATGCGTTCATCGCCTGGATTCTGCCCTGTACGACGTGCGACCTTCACAAAACCCTCTAAGAGAATATGCAAGGTCTCACGAGAAGGACGTCTGCTTTGTACGCCCTGTTCATCCTGCGCAAAGAGTTGTTGACCGCGTTCATACTGCTTCACGGGCGTCTGCTGGATCAGCCACTGGATATCGGCATCAGAGACCCCTTGAAAGAGAGCCATACGTTTCAGGATAGATTGTAGCGAACGGGCGTTGTTAAAGCTTTCAAAGTGGTTGCGCACACTGGGAACAATCTCCATCAGCCGCTGCATTACCTGCTCTGGCGCCTGCATGACCAGCGTGGAAACCTGTGCTCGCGCTGATGCTTTGTATGGATGTCCCGTAAGCATGCCATCCTCACCGGCATACTCGCCACGTCTGAGAATTGCCACAAGCAACTCTGCATTATCAATGACGGCCGCGGCCAGCTCCAGGCGGCCTTCCAGGATCAAGTACAAATCACGCCCATACTCACCTTCATGCAGCAACACCTCTCCGGCTGCGAGCGTGACCGGTCTGGAGGCAGCAAGCATATGCAACA
>VBHI01000266.1 GCA_005881495.1 Chloroflexota bacterium | reverse complement strand
ACCACGTTTGGGAGATGAACTCACTGAATTAAAGTTACGCTCCTTAATATCGGGTAATTGATGCGGAATCAAAATAACAGGGTTTCATGGCACTCATGCAAGTATATCTTCTTGTTGCATTTCTGATGCGTCTTTGAGTAAGTACCGCGAAACCCTGATTATATCCATAGGGGAGTATCTGGAATGCTGGAGATGGATACGGACAAGGACTTTTTCATTAGCTACAACAAGGCCGACCGCGAGTGGGCAGAGTGGATTGCTTGGCAATTGGAAGAAGAAGGTTATACTACAGTCATTCAGTCATGGGACTTCTCGCCAGGTCGTAACTTCATACTTGAGATGGACAAAGCCACCAAAGCAGCAAAGCGAACCATCGCAGTCCTTTCCCCTGATTACCTCAAATCAGGATTTACACAAACTGAGTGGGCCGCAGCCTTTCGACGAGATCCGACAGGCGAACAAGGATTACTCTTGCCGGTATCTGTACGTTCATATGATGATCCTCAGGGTATATTGGGGCAAATTGTTGATATTAACCTCATTAGTATCTTTGATGAGTCGGATGCACGTAAACGTCTACTAGCTGGAGTACGTAGAGAGCGAGCTAAACCTTCTTCTATTTCATTTCCAGTGCAGCATTCGATCCCTGTGCAGCCAACGTTTCCTGGTCCGAGAATTGAACGGATAAGTAGATTTTCAGGAATTGGTTCAGGGACTATGAACCATGGGTTGGGCGCAACGCCCGATTTAGTTATGCTCAATAGTTCTTGTGGATCGAGGATATGGTATAACAACCTCACTTCAACGACGGTTACTATTATGTTGGATATCCCCTGTTCTTTTGTGGGGATAGCCATAAAGTTTTCTCAGTAGGCCTATTGGTGTTTTTCTGGCCAAAACATATGATGATGCCTTGTAACTACGGTTGAGGTGGGTATAAAGTGGCTTTGGAGTTTCATGTTGACTGTCAATTTACACAGCCTGAAAGAGAGGAAATCCGGTGGGAAATTTTCAACGCGAGCCAGTTATGCCCCAGGAAACACACGTTGGATATGTGGAAGGGTATCTTGATGCGCTAGAGAAGGTTCAATCGTTCCACGAACGAAGCCCCAACATGAGCGTGCAGGATATCTGCTTTGCCTTGAAAATTAGTATGCGGACAACCATCGTCTCTGGCGTAGGTGGAATATATATCCTCAATGATTTAACGAGTTTCCCTTCTACTGCCCCACTCCTCCGAGAGTGACTGGCTCAGGTGGTTTTCATGCGATGATTATGAGGTGAGTGGAGTGGTAAATACGGCGATATGAAGCTGCAAATGGCCAGTGATATTGACACTCTTTGATAGAATAGAAGCGCGAATTGTTGTCTACAACTTCTCAAAGATGCAGTTACGTGGCTTCGAGGGGGGAAAAGATTGATGTCATCTGATAGTCCTAAGAGTGTATGTTGGAGATGTAAGGTTCCCAAAGATTCATCCTGGAATTACTGCCCAAATTGTAACGCTCGCTTGAAAGAGACGAGAAATCCTTCGCCACCGAATCCTGAACGTGATATCTCGTTCCTCTATGACCTCTTTTCCTTTGGCTGGTACAATCACCACGTCGGTGCTGTAGCATTGTACGAATCTGCAGCGACTATCAACCATTTCTACGGCTCAGGGCTACCGGAGCATTACTCGTTGGTTGTGGAAGCGCCGCGCTCTCAAAAGATTCTGCGCGCCAAAATCTTCGCAGAATTTATCGCGCTCCTTGAGGTCTTCAGCGTACTCTGTCTTGCGATTGCTAAACGCAAGCAACAAAGCTTCATGTGGACGTATCTGAATGCTGATCCCCAGGATGTTACACAGTTTTATGACCGTGTAATCAGCGCCCCTTCACCGCCTCTCCAGCGACTACTTGCGCTCCCGCGTCTATCAGATATCAAGAAAGCGCTAGCGTCTGGCGTGAACATTCAAATTGCTGGTCTCCCTGACGATTTGCCTCAACTGGATATTGACCATTTTATCTATGACTACGAGAATCATATTGAGAACGTTGTCCTTGTTGCCAGGATGTATCGCGAACAAAATAGCGCGAATGTTTTAATCTATAACAAGATCAAACATGTCTTCCCTATGGTGGAAGGCGCTTATTGGCTTGATCGACCGCTAGGCCCCCAACAAGCAGGCATTGCCATTGATGATAAGGGCACGATCGCACCATTGCCAATGGGAGATACGGAAGTCGATATAGAAATCCTCAACACTCATCTGGTAACGCGTACCGGTGCTGAGTTGATGGCTGTGTGTCTCGGTCTTGCGCGATTGGGCTTGCTATAATCTAGAGCGCTGATGATAATCCTGTGGCCTGGAAAACGTTGTATTGCCACGGTATCGTGGTACCGAAGAGGCGGGTTTAGGGATTTGGAGAAAAATATTATTAGTAATATCACAATTTTGTAACTTTGCTAAAAAACCACTTGACACCGTATGCAAGCAGTGGTATTATCTCATTTGCGCCTGACAGTAAACTGAAAGAGCGCGCCAGACGCGAAAGTGTCAGGATCGAACTTGAACAACTGAAGAGTGGTAAGGAAATTAATAGTAACAGATTTAACCTGTCAATGCAGTGACAAACTTGTCTATTCAGTTTTTTAAACTGAGCATTGCAAATTGAACTTGAGTCTCCGTTGAGAGATTCAGATAGATTTGGATGGCGAGTTTGATCCTGGCTCAGGATAAACGCTGGCGGCGTGCCTAACACATGCAAGTCGAACGAGCTTTTTTTCGTCGCAAGAGGAAAGGGAGCGAGTGGCGGACGGGTGAGGAACACGTGGGTGACCTGCCCTGTGGTGAGGAATACCGGCGAGAAATCGCCGACAATACCGCATAGGCTCTCGTGAGAGAGCAAAGCCTCTTGCAAAAGAGGCGCCAGAGGATGGGCCCGCGGCCGATTAGCTGGTTGGTGGGGTAAGAGCCTACCAAGGCGACGATCGGTAGCTGGTCTGAGAGGACGATCAGCCACACTGGGATTGAGAACGGCCCAGACTCCTACGGGGGGCAGCAGTGAGGAATTTTCGGCAATGGGGGCAACCCTGACCGAGCAACGCCGCGTGCAGGAAGAAGGTCTTCGGATCGTAAACTGCTTTTCTCGGGGAAGAGTTTGGACGGTACCCGAGGAATCAGCCCCGGCTAACTACGTGCCAGCAGCCGCGGTAATACGTAGGGGGCGAGCGTTGTCCGGAGTTACTGGGCGTAAAGCGCACGCAGGCGGTCGTGTAAGTTTGGGGTTACAGCTCCCGGCTCAACTGGGAGAGCGCCTTGAAGACTGCAGGACTTGAGGGCCAGAGAGGGACACAGAATTCCGGGTGTAGTGGTGAAATGCGTAGATATCCGGAGGAATACCAAAGGCGAAGGCAGTGTCCTGGCTGGTGACTGACGCTGAGGTGCGAAAGCTAGGGGAGCGAACGGGATTAGATACCCCGGTAGTCCTAGCCGTAAACGATGACCACTAGGTGTGGGAGGTATCGACCCCTTCCGTGCCGCAGCTAACGTGATAAGTGGTCCGCCTGGGGAGTACGGTCGCAAGATTAAAACTCAAAGGAATTGACGGGGACCCGCACAAGCAGCGGAGCGTGTGGTTTAATTCGAAGCAACGCGAAGAACCTTACCAGGGTTTGACATGGAGTTGCACCATCCAGAGATGGATGTCCCTTCGGGGCGGCTCCACAGGTGCTGCATGGCTGTCGTCAGCTCGTGCCGTGAGGTGTTGGGTTAAGTCCCGCAACGAGCGCAACCCCTGTCGTCGGTTGGATTTCTCCGACGAGACTGCCGCGATCAACGTGGAGGAAGGTGGGGATGACGTCAAGTCAGCACGGCCCTTACATCCTGGGCGACACACACGCTACAATGGCCGGTACAGAGGGTGGCCAACCCGCGAGGGGGAGCTAATCCCAACAAAACCGGTCTCAGTTCGGATTGTAGGCTGCAACCCGCCTGCATGAAGTTGGAGTTGCTAGTAACCGTGAGTCAGCACATCACGGTGAATACGTTCCCGGGTCTTGTACACACCGCCCGTCACACCACGAAAGTCGGCAACACCTGAAGCCGCTGGGCTAACCCCTTAGGGAGGCAGGCGTCGAGGGTGGGGTTGGTGATTGGGGTGAAGTCGTAACAAGGTAGCCGTACCGGAAGGTGCGGCTGGATCACCTCCTTTCTAGGGAGTCCGAACCTGACAGGTTCGTTCCCAGGTCGGTCTTGTCTTTATGACAAGGTTACAACAGGTTTGTTACTGGCAGGGAAAAATGTGCTGTTGATTCGCCTTACCGCTCTTGAGTTGTCCGGGCATTGCTGGCATTTTCGCTTTCTGGGCTTTTAGCTCAGGTGGTTAGAGCGCAGTCCTGATAAGACTGAGGTCCCTGGTTCGAGTCCAGGAAGGCCCACCCCATTACGGGGGGACGTAGCTTAGTTGGAAGAGCGCCGCCTTTGCACGGCGGAGGTCAGGGGTTCGAATCCCCTCGTCTCCACCATGCGTTGTACTCGATCCGTTTGAGGATACTGCAATGCGTGTACATGTGGGCGAGGTCGCGACTATAGCAGAATTAGGAATATCCGTTCTGTATTGTTTTCGATCCGTTTGAGGATACTAAAAAAACGTTTGTACATGCGGGTGGGGTGGTGACTATAGCGGAAGGGAAACACCCGTTCCCATCCCGAACACGGCCGTTAAGCCTTCCAGCTCCCACGATACTTGAGGGGCAGCCCTCCGGGAAAATAGGACGTTGCCACTCCACCCGCCTGTAGGGGCGGGTCTTTTTTTTGTATTTGATTCCGGCTACTTGAAAAGCTCGTATCGGCAAATATAGTATTTTTCCTGTTTTCTATAGTTAATTGGAATAGCGCATTCTATTATTTATCCGATTGATGATATGATGATTTGTTCTCTCTGCTCAC
>VBHI01000088.1 GCA_005881495.1 Chloroflexota bacterium | reverse complement strand
AGTTTACTTGCTAATGGCAGGACCCCAGGAGACAATATGTCCAGGGGAAATAGCGATAACCCCATACTTTTCCAGGGCCATCGTCCTATATTGAGGATAGCGCTCACGCAACAGTAATAGCGCCCTGCCATGCAAAACATGTTCAGGCTGGAGCAGTTCCGCTCGTCCCTGGACAAGGACATAACCCAATCGCGACCAATCATCGTCGTACTGATCGATCACCAGCGCGACCTCCGGGCGCGTCTCAATATTGCGCACCCTTCGCAGCTGCCTCGCCGTGACGCGTTTGGGTTTCTCGTCGAGAGGTGTATAGAAGCGTTCCCCATCAAAGGCATAGCAAACGGGGATGACGTGAGGATTCCCCTCCGCATCAGCCGTAGCCAGTCGAGCGACGCGTTGCGCCTGTATAAATGCCGCCTCGGACTCTGTCATTGTAGTGCGTTTTGTCATAGCTCTCAGCCTTAGCCTCCTACTCCCAGCCCGCGTACAGGCCTCGCAGGGTATATTTTATCAAACTAAATGCCCATGGTGCAGCCATGGGCATTCAATTCGATCCATCTCGTTCAGACTAGCGGCCAGCTACAGCAATCTTATTCACCTGTGGAATAACCTCGGTTGCCAGCAGATCGAATACCTCTAGGTCGGACACGTTTCGCAGGCTGAAAATTGCCTGGTCGATACCCATGGAGGCCAGCTCCGCGAAGAATTCGACCGCCGCTGCAGGTGTTATAGATCCATCGCGACCATCGCGTGTCAGTTTTATGGAATCAAGCGTGGTCTTCTCAATCTGTTCGTAGGGACGTCCCACTGCCTGGCAATGCTCACGGAGAATATCCAGCTTGTGCTGTAATACTTGTTTTCCCAGGCGTGCGAAGAGGTTACAAGCATCGCCATACTGTGCGACGAGGCGTAAGGTTTTACGCTCACCACTACCGCCAATTAGTATCGGAGGGTGCGGCCTCTGTACGGATTGTGGCGAATTGAGTGGGCGGGCGAGTTGATAGTGCTTGCCTTGATAAGGTTTGTCATCACCTGCCCACATTTGCAGCGCTATCTGCAATGTCTCCTCCAGGCGCTCAAAGCGTTCCGCCACTGGCGGAAAGGGAACGCCTAGCCCCCGGTGTTCCTCCTCGTTCCAGGCCGCTCCAACGCCAAAGTAGGCGCGTCCCTGAGAGAGGACATCCAGGGTAGTGGCGGTCTTCACCAGAATGCCAGGATAGCGATAAGTGACGCCCGTTACCAATGTGCCAAGCTTGATGCGACTCGTTTTACCGGCTGCGAAGGCCTGCGCCGTCCACCCTTCAAGCATCTCATTTTCTGGCGGCCCAACATTGCCTATCTGGAAGAAATGATCCATGACCCACATGCTATAGAGACCGGCTTTATCGGCACGCTCCGCAATCTCACCAAAGGTTTCCCCAAGTTGGCTCTGTCCGTTGGGCCAGGTGAAATTTGGAACTTGCAATCCTAAGCGCATATGTTAACTCCTTCTCCTGATTGATCTATGGAAATTCTATCGCTCTGCAACCTGGAACCCTGGCTGCTATACAAACGCTAGTTATTATACAAACAATAGTGCCGTAATGGCAAGGAAATACACAGTTGGAACTGGTAGCGGTCTCTGTTAGCTTTTGCAATTCCTGATAGGCTGATTTGGGTCATCTCATATCAGGCGATAGCAGGTAGCCCTAAGACAAAGAAGACCATAAATACTGCCTGGAGTGAAGCGAAAAGCCCCATGATAAAGGCATTGCTTTGTACCCTGTTCCCTTCCCGACATGTCCATAATGCAAGCAATATAAAGACAGGAAAAACGACCAGGTAATAACGGCTAATGCTATTAATACGACTATTTGAGAGAGGCAAGAGCACCATGACAACGGTATAGAGCGCGTAAGTCATCGGTAACTTGCGTAATGCCCAAACTGCCAGGCCCAGGAAGATCAGGGATATAGCTAGATTGAGAGGCCAGAAATTCCAATCCATTGGGTTGGGTCGGAGAGGAGGATGACGAATCGAATAGATCAGTAGCGATAAGGGAGATGTTAAATAGCGTCCCCAACCCCATTGCTGATTATGGAAGGTCGCTAGAAAATCGCCGGTCTTGATTTTCCCGTAGATTATGAACGCTAGCAATCCCGCGGGTATGAGTGCGAGTGCTAACAGAGAGAGCCAGTTACGTAGTCTTCGTGCAGCTAGCAATGGGCCATACAGGCGGGAGTTGAGCCAGATCAAGCTCTTATCCCGCAACGTCTTGCCATTCAAATCGGGGATAGGTGCGTACTGATCACTGAGCTCCTGCCAGTATTCCCACAGCACGGGTATCAACAGTACTACTCCCTGTACCCGTGTAAGAGCTGCCAGGCCACCGCAGAAACCCGCTAACCACCAGCGATGGATACGTGTGTAGTAGATGCAGGCTATCGCGCAGGCTAGAAAGAGTGACTCTGAGTATACTGCTGAGAGGTAAAAACTTGTTGGGAAGAGAGCCAGGAAGATGATAGTTCGTGAGGCAACCTGTGAACCAAACTCGCGGCGCACCATTACGTAGAGGTAGATGACTGCTATCAGTCCTGCTACATTGGAGATGAACAAACCTGCCAGGCTATAGGCATCTACACTCCCGCCAAAGAGGTGTCCAAATATATAAATGAGCATGGGGTATAACGGGAAGAAAGCCCAATTTGAATAGGTATGTAACGTGCTGGCCGGCCAATAGCCATTTATTGCAATGCCCAGGTAGAACCCACTATCAAAGCGTTGCCATATCAACCACAAAGCGCTAGGAAACTGCGTATTTGTAGCGGCAAGCGGCAAGATAGGGTCGCTTTTTATCATGGGCAAGATGTAGAAATCGGCCAACAAACCTACCAAAACAAGGACTACCCGAGTTCCCAGATAGGGAAGTACGGCTTCGCGTCCAATGCTGATAAGATTATCAATTGTGTCAAAATGCCGTCGTTGCACTGGTGTCTATTGTACCTGAACACTCTCTGTTTTTACGCTCATCCGCCACCCTGTATTTTCTTCTGTTGTATTATACCTGCTCTAATACCTCATTATAAACGTTCTCCGATGGAGAGGGTAACAGAGATAGTCTTCTTCTCCTGTTAAAAGATCACATCTGTTACAAGTGCAACAAGTGCAACAAGTGCGACAAAAAGCAAGCATTGGTAAAAAGGGGAGCGAGCATTTTCTATGAAATCTGCAAAGAAACCTTTGTCCTTACGTGTAAAAATCATGACTTGTTGTATATTTCGTTGGTAAGGCGCTTTCTTTCGTCCTGACTGAGTGTAGCTAGATGCGCTAACGTCGTTGGCAAAGCGCATTTCAAGGCTTCCATATTGGGGGAATGATGAAGACAAGAACATTAGCTAGCCCAATATTGAGTGGGATGCAAGCAACTCGCCAAACACTGGCACCGGGAAGACGTTCCTGGTGGCGTGCCACTTTGCTTATTCTACTCCTGCTGCTCTCTGTAGCACTCTATGTCCTGCTTATCAGAGTAGCTCCAGTACCGGATGCCATTTTGGTCACGCCATTTTTACACGTCTGGATGCTCTGCCTGGTGCCTTATGTTTTGGCATGTCTGTTTGTCCTGTTGACGAAACCAACAAGTCGATCATGGCTTTGGGTAGAGCTAGGTATTATCCTTGTCGGAGCACTGACCTTCCGTGTCATGTTGTTGCCAATACCGCCTGATCTATCGCATGACTCATGGCGTTACCTGTGGGATGCACGAGTCACTTTGCACGGTTATAGCCCATACGTCTATCCTCCCTGGGATAAGGCCTTTCTCCCGCTCCGTGATTTTATCTATGATAATAGCCGTTTTCGTAATGTGCCAACAATTTATCCACCTGGAGCGCAGGCTGTCTACCTCTTGAGCTACCTGCTCGCGCCCAGCAACTTGTTTTTTCTCAAAGGAATATTCATCGTTTTTGATATGGTGACCTGTGGTGCGCTGGCATTGCTCCTGGCACGCAGAGGACTTGATCCACGGCGTGTCGTTATCTATGCCTGGTGTCCGCTCCCCATCGTCGAATTTGCTATTCAAGGTCACATGGATGTCGTCACCTTGATGTTTATGGTGCTTGCTGTATTGTGTGCTACCTATAGCTGGCGCGGATCCCGTGCACTAACAGGCTTTTTGATTGGAATGGCGACGCTCACGAAGATCTATCCCATCTTCTTGCTGGTTGTCATCTTGCGACGCCACGATTGGTCGCTGCTCTACACCTGCTTCGCAACCATAATCGTGGGCTATGTTCCCTTTCTGATCCTTGGGCACGGACAGGTTTTAGGCTATTTGTCTACTTATTCGAGCGAGCAGGGAGGAAATGCAGGCGTTGTCCAGCTGGTTACATATTCGATTACTCACAATTACGGCTTCCCATTGACTACCACGATTACAGTCGAGCGCATAGTCGACCTGATCATAGCCTGTGGAATATCTCTTGTCGTTCTTGCACTTCGCCTTATGAATGTTGGCACGGAAGCGAAAATCCTCTTGTTGATCGGTACTATCCTGGCGATCTCTTCGCATGTTTTCCCCTGGTATACCACGGTACTTTTGCCCTGGATAGCCATATTGATAGGCCCTGTATGGACGCGCCAGGGACTAAACGGAAAAGGATTGGCGGTTTTCATGGCCTGGTACTTTGTCGCTGCCTCCCTGACCGGCTACTTTTTCAAGGATACGCTGGATTGGCGTGTCTACTACTGGTCTGTCTATGACGTAGTGATAGCAGGCCTGGGAATAGCTCTCATTGTAGTAATGTCGAGACAGGTGAAGGGCTTGCGTAGCAATTCTTTAAGGGAAAATCTAAATGACACAAAAAAGAATAGATGAAAAGTTACAAAATGATGTTGAGCCGACGCCTTCGGCAGTCGTACGAGGCAGCAGCCTTCGGGGGATAAAGGCCGCGATTACAACCATACTCTTAGCCCTGGTCGCTGGATTGATGGCAAGCTTGCTGACGGTTGTGCTGATGGGAGTACTGAGGCTGGCAGCCGGCGTGCCCACACCGGTGGAGCTTTTTGGCGACTTTGTGCTCAAGCATATCTCTGTGGACACATTTCTTCGTCTCCTGCTCACTTTTGGGCCGAATGCGAAGTCGACGCCTTTGGCCTTCACATTGCTGGCTATGATAGGTGTAGGCACTCTGCTGGGTGTGCTCTATGCCGCACTTGTGCAAGTTCGCTGGCCCATTGCGAGCTTTCGACCATCCAGGCGCGAATCGCTCGTGGCGGTAGCGCTGGCTTTGACTATGACGGCGAGCGGCATCATACTGTTCTGGTACGAGATCCGGCAGAATTTTCTGGGATTGCCGATAGGCTGGGCCTCGCTTGTAACGGCCTTGTCTTTGTTAGCGGACTTTAGCCTCTATGCCCTGGCGCTGTGCCTGGGCTATCGTGCCTTACTGCCAAAGCAACCGCAACCAGGTGTTTCGCCTGTGGCTCGAAGTCGCAGGCAGTTGCTTTCCAGGGCGGGCGTTGCCGCATTAACTGTGGGAGCAACTGGAGGCACACTGGGATTGATTCGAGGCTATTTGAACAGCTTCACTACATATGATGGAACGGTTACCAACGCTCACAACGGCTTTACAGCGCCAATTACCCCCAATAGCGAACACTACGTGGTGACGCAGAATCCCATCGATCCAGCTGTTATTCCGGATGTGTGGCGCCTGGAGGTCACTGGTCTGGTGGCCAATCCGGGGTCATATACCTACGAAGAACTGCAAATGTTGCCTTCGATATCGCGGGCCGTCACGTTAGAGTGTATCGCGAACGCCACGTTTGCTGGTGGACGACTCATCAGTACGGCCATCTGGCAGGGAGTAACGCTGCGTTCACTTCTCGAAAGGCATGGCGGGGCGCAATCAAACGCGACGCACGTGTCATTCTATAGTGTCGATGGCTACAACGTCAGCTTGCCGCTTAACGAACTTCTGCCGGTTGATCCGCTATTGGCCTGGCGCATGAACGGTGTGGAACTCCCGCAGCGGCACGGTTTTCCACTGCGCGTGCTTATCCCCGGGAGATATGGCGAAGAGAATCCTAAATGGGTAACGCGAGTGGAACTGACAGATCACTTCGTTGGTGGTCTCTACTCCGATCAAGGCTGGTACAATGGCCCATTACATACAATGAACCGCATTGATCGCCCCCGTGGTACAGTGGCCTCTGGCCGTCAGATTGAAGTTGGCGGCTTTGCCTTTGCTGGCGATCGCGGTATACAAAAAGTAGAGGTCAGTGTCGATGGCGGGCTGAGCTGGCAGGTGGCTACTCTGGAACAGCCGCTTTCCCAGGACGCGTGGGTATTCTGGACATGGCAATGGATACCTTCCGCAGCAGGGCGCTATGTCATAGCGGCTCGTGCCACTGATGGTACAGGAGAGGTGCAGACCAGCCATAAGCAAGGAACGGTGCCCAATGGAGCAACCGGTTATCACGAAATATTGGTAGAGGTGGCTTAGGGAAAGGGTTTAGCCTGTATGTGAGCTAGCGGTCTTTTTCTGAAAAAGAGTATCAAGAGTATCAAGAGTATCAGGTGTATCAGGCAAGTTTGAGTCGATATGGCTCACTGTTTCAGAGTATCAGGTGTATCAGGTGTATCATACACTCAGAAGGTGACCTGATCTGTAACATTATTCTATGCGAGTGATACTATACTGTATCAGAAAGATGATTCACCGCATTCGGGGATGAGATAGCAAAGGACGAAAGGGTAATCCTATGACTCATACCAATATTAAACTTTACGGCACCAACTGGTGTAGCGATTGCAAGCGCAGCAAAAAATTCTTAGGAGAGCAGCGCGTCCACTACGATTTTATCAATATCGAAGAAGATGCAGAGGGGCAGGCCTACGTGCAAAAGGTACAGAACGGAGGTATGTCTATTCCAACCATTGATTTCGAGGACGGCTCAATCCTGATCGAGCCTTCGAACGCGGAGCTGGCTGCCAAACTCGGTCTGGAGGCCAAAGCGAAATGTGAGTTTTATGATCTCATCGTCGTCGGCGGTGGCCCAACTGCTCTCACTGCTGCTATTTATGCTGCCCGTGACGGCTTTGATGTGCTGGTTATTGAGCGCAGCGGATTGGGCGGTCAGGCCGGAATTACCGAGCGCCTGGATAACTATCCGGGGTTCCCCGAAGGAGTGACTGGCAGCGAGTTCGCTGAGCGTATTATCGACCAGGCTAAACGCTTTGGCGTCGAACTGCTCTCAGCTCAGAACGTTGTGCGTGTTGGCAATGACGAGGATGCCCACTATGTTGAGACAGACTCTGGGCATGGCTATCGCAGCAACGCGGTTTTAATCGCTACTGGCTCTACCTACAAACGCCTTAGGGTACCGGGCGAAGAAGATTTTATCGGTGCCGGCGTCCATTTCTGCGCGACCTGCGACGGCCCATTCTATAAAGGGCGCGAGGTGGTAGTCATCGGGGGCGGCAACAGCGCCGTTGAAGAGGCAGCCTTCCTGACACGCTTCAGTCCAAAGGTAACCATCCTGGTGCGCGGCTCGGAACTGACCGCTAGCAAAGTTGCCGTCGATAAAGCCAATGACTCAGCAGGAATGGAGATCCGTTTCAATACCGTTGTGGCGGAGTTCAAGGGAAAAAACAACCGTATGGATACAATAGTGGTCAAGAACACTGAAACGGTTGAGACAGAGGAAATGCATCCTGCGGGTGTCTTTGTCTTCGTTGGTCTTTCGCCAAACAGTAAACCCTTCAAGGATATCGCGAAAGTGGATGCTCAAGGATTTATCATGACGGGCATTGATTTCCAGACGAGCACAGAGGGTATCTTTGCGGCAGGCGATGTGCGCTCAGGCAGCACGAAGCAACTGGTAAGCGCCGCTGGTGAGGGCGCCGCCGCCGCCCTTGCTATCCGCGAACACCTGCGAGGTCATGATGCGCATACTATGGAGAAAGCATTGGTTGGAACAGCATCGAACTGAGGGACGTGCTGGATAAATCCGCACTCTCCATTATACATAGAAGGAGCGGGGCAAGCTCCGCTCCTTTGTTGCTAGAAACGCATTTACATACCAACAAGGCCTTCAGTTATTGGCAACCAGAGAAGCCTCTTGAGGAAGCCAGATGTATATACAGCTACAGCAACCCTTTACCCTGCAAGAAAGATGTTGCGACCTCTTTGACTGCCTGGCTAACAGGCGTCCCGCTGGCTTTTTTCGTTGC
Organism: Chloroflexota bacterium; assembly: GCA_005881495.1. Next base: position 4,929 of record VBHI01000088.1, on the reverse strand, counting down.
TACCTGCTGCTGTAAATTAATGCTCACCTCAGTAGTCAGATACTGTGCCAGCGGATTGAGGGCAGTCGCGATGCCAGGGTCGCTCTGTAGTATAGTGTCACGTACAATAGGCGCAGGATGGAATTCTGTAAACCCATGCTTATCATCATCGAGGAAGATAAAGCCTTGCGTTATAACCGAACCATCAGTTGTGTAGCACTCGGTAACATTTGCTGCCCCACTCTTCACGGCGGTGAAACCGATTGAATAGTCAACCTTCTTGACTGATTTGAAACTGGCTGTTTTGAATCCGTAAATTGTCTCTAAATTATCAAAGAAGGTAACGCCATCACTCTGTGTTGCCAGCGTCAACTGCGGTACCTTAGGAGCCAGTTGCGAAAGGGTGGTGACCCCCAACTTCTGAGATTCTGCCTTTGAAGTACAGAGGGCGTAACCATCATTCAAAGGCGCTTGATCGAGCCATGTAATGTGATACTGTTGCTCGAAGCCGTTCTTGACAGTCTGATAATCTTGTTGTGGATTGAACGCTGATTTAACTCCTAGTATATTCAGCCCTGTCCCAGTAAACTCTGGATAGAGATCAATTGCGTTGCTCTTGAGTGCATTAAACACGACAGGGGTCTGTCCTAGAGCTAATTTTGGGGTAACTGTGTAGCCAGCCTTCTGAAGCAGCAAGACATACATCTCACCAAGCAGCTGGGCTTCGGGATCGAGTTTGCTCCCAACTATTATCGGCACTTTTGTTGGCGTAGATGTACCGCTGCTAGTGGGAGGACTTGCAGAGGAACCACCACATGCTGCCAAGATGAGCATGGGGATAAGAGCGAACAGTAATAAGAACTTCGCTCCTAATGAATGCTTGTGAAAAGTCATTTTAACCTCCTAAAACTTCAAACGAACCAATGAAATAGGTGCAGACACGATACTGCACGAAGTTGTATATTGCCTTGCATCCTGCCTGACCCGAAGCCTTGCCGCGAGTAAGCGGCGTTGGCAGGATGGCTTTCAAGGCTATGTTTTGGCTATTGCTACCTGTTCCTGCACTTTAAGGCCTTCAGGAGTCAGGACACGCTGTAACCAACTCATAAACACTTCTACTGACATTGCCAAAATAGCTACGGAGACTGCCCCAACGGTGAGTTCTGTATAATTGAAGACATTGAAACCATCTACAATGTAGTCTCCGTAGCCCCCTGCACCAATAAACGCGGCCAGAGTTGCGGTTGCGATGATCTGCACCGCCGAGGTACGGATGCCGGCCGCGACAAGTGGTGTGACGAGTGGAGCTTGTATCCGGGTGGCGATCTGCACGGTCGTCATCCCCATTCCCTTTGCTGCCTCAATCGTAGCTGGATCGATTCCGCGAATTCCTGTATAGGTATTGAGCAAGATTGGCGGGATGCCTATCACAATCAAGGCGATAACGGCGGGTTCAAAGCCGATGCCAAAGAAAGGGACAAACAATATGAGAACGGCGATGATGGGAATTGCACGCAACAGGCCACTCGCATTTATTGCAAGAAAGGCCAGGAATGCATTGCGCGAGACGAGTGCACCCAGGATAACTCCGATAATAATTGCCACAAGAATAGAAAAGCCACAGATCTTAAGGTAATCGATGGTATGTCCCAGAAAGTCGTTACCAGGGTCCAAGATATAGTTGAAATATTGCATCTAATCCAGAATCTCCCTTCTATGCAACCGACAGAGCGCCACGTCCCCGGTTAAGTCCGGTTTGTAAGGCCAACAGCAAAAGATCAGCCGCGACAGCGAAGAAAGCTATCAATATTGCTCCTGCTACGACTGCATTGTAATCACCACTCACGATATTCTGAAAAATCAGCTCTCCTAATCCCCCCTGCCCTACCAGTGCAGCTAAAGACGATATACCGATCGTTGTCACCGTTGCAATACGAATACCTGCGACAATGACGGGTAGCGCTAAAGGCAGAGTAACGCGAAACAGTACCTGGTGACGTTTCATCCCCATTGCCCGGCCCACTTCAATTAGCAAAGGATCAATACCATTTACGGCTGCCGCGGTGTTACGGATCAATACAAGCATGTTGTAGAGAACCAGCGGAATAAAAGCTGTTGCAGCGGAAAATCCAGTAATAGGGATGAGCAAAACAAATGCCGCAATGCTAGGGATGGTGTATAACAAACCTGAAACTGTGATGATCGGGAGGTAGAGTCGTTTATAGCGAGCCACCAGTAACCCTATTGGAATGGCTATGATGATCGAAATTAACATAGCAGTACCAACTAACGCCAGAGATTGTAAGAACAGGTTAGGAATACTGCCTGGATCGCTCAGATCATAATTGTAGGGCTGCAGTATATATTGCATGAAATTCCCTCAATAGACGTACTCATCGCACGTTGACTTATATTCTTGTCCACTCAGGGTTGGATTCGTTACTCCGTGTCCTGGTTATCTCATGATTGATGCTTGCGAGGGTAATATATCCGAGAGATTCTTGGGTATCTTTGGCCTGTACAGCGAGGGCGGGGGCATTGGTTTCGAGGAGTTTCAACATGGCTTCGAGCAACGTAGAATCAGAAAAGATCGTTGGAATATCTCCCCAATGTGCCGAAGACACCGCCTCTGGCTTTCCATCCAGCGCATCAGTAACGGGTAAATACTGAAGCTGTCGCAGTATGTTATCGGCCCCTACCAGCTTACGCACATATTCGTTGCTCGGCTTTGCGAGCAGTTCGACTGGAGTGCCAAGCTGCATCAATTGGCCCTCATGCAGTACAGCAATCATATCACCAAGCTTAAATGCCTCTTCGATGTCATGCGAGACGAAGAGAATGGTTTTGTGTACGTCACTTTGGACACGCAACAGTTCGTCTTGCATCCGAGCGCGGGTGATAGCATCGAGAGCGCCAAAGGGTTCATCCATTAAGAGGATCGCGGGATCTATTGCGAGCGCACGTGCTAATCCTACGCGCTGCTGTTGTCCACCCGAGAGTTGACGTGGAAAACGCTTGCGATACTCTGCTGGTGGCAAGCCAACCAGTTCGAGAAGTTCGTCGACACGCTCAGCTAGCTGCTCTTTCGACCAACCACCTGCAATCTCGGCGGTCACACGAATATTTTCTGCAATATTCATATGTGGAAAAAGGCCGACTTGTTGTATGACGTAACCGAAACGGCGGCGCAGCAAAATCGGATTTTCCTCAAGGATATTTTTACCATCGATGATTATCTCGCCAGAGGTAGGTTCTATGAGGCGATTAACCATGCGTAACAGTGTTGTCTTACCAGAGCCAGAGGTACCTACGAGCATACAGGTAGTGCCTTCTGCTACTTCGAAAGTAACGGCATTGACAGCAGGTTTATTGGTGCCAGGAAACTGCTTGGTGATGGCCTGGAAAGCAATTTTTGCCATATCACTAATACTCCTTAATCTTGACTAAAATATCCAGGATGCCATACAGATTATATGAGTTCCTCACAGCAATGATAAATTTTGCCTTTCACAATTAGCATTATCTTGCTCTACTGCAATCCTTCTGATGTTTTATCTACATGTTACTACGTCATTACTTGTTTCTATTTAGCAAAAGATTACACGAGAATTTCATGGTTAGAAACAAGGAGCTCTTCCCATAATATTCCACACCGGTAATATTCCGCTATTTGGCACGTAGCAACGCAACCAAGAACCATTATATGAGACTATCTTTACAATTGCAAAATTACGGCACTTACTCTTGTGAGAAGAACACGCTCTTTAACTCGGTATAGAGCTGGATGGCGTGCATGCCCATCTCGCGCCCAAAGCCACTCTTTTTGTAGCCTCCAAAGGGGGCCTCTGTATGCACACTATGGTTAGAGTTGACAGAAAGGACGCCTGCGCGAATCCCCTTCGCGACGCGGATCGCCCGGCCAAGATCCCGAGTCCACACCGAGCCTGACAGGCCGTAGGCGACATCATTGGCTAGCCGGATGGCTTCCTCCTCCGTATCGAATGGAATGACGCATACGACAGGCCCAAAGATTTCCTCCTGAGCTACGCGCATCTTGTTATCGACGTGAGTGAGGATAGCCGGCTCGAGAAAATAGCCTGCTTCGTTATCAGCTGGAACAGTTCCTCCAATGAGCACCTGCGCGCCTTCCTTCTGACCGAGCGCAAGGTAGTCGAGCGAACGCTGGCGCTGGCCAGCCGAGATGAGAGGCCCAACCTCGCTCTGTTCGTCAAGCGGCTGTCCGACGTGCAGCGCAGCTGTGCGCTGAGCGAAGCGCTCAACAAACTCATCGTAGACCGACCGTTGAACAAGCAGGCGGGAGCGGGCGCAGCAGTCCTGTCCGCAATTGCCGAAGACAGCGAAGACCGAGGCCTCGATACAGCGCTCCAGGTCGGCGTCGGAGAAGACGACATTGGCGGCTTTGCCGCCAAGCTCAAGCGAGACGCGAGTAATATTCTCGGCGCAAAGACGCATGATCTGCGAACCAACTTCGGTCGATCCGGTGAAAGAAACCTTCGATACCAGGGGATGGGTAACCAAAGTATTGCCGATGGCAGAACCAGGTCCGGGCAGCACAGAGATCACGCCGGGAGGGAGACCCGCCTCCATCAAAATATCAGCCAGCAGTAGAGCCGAAAGCGGCGTAAGCTGTGCGGGCTTCACTACAACTGTATCGCCACAGGCCAGGGCGGGCGCAATCTTCCAGGATGCAATCACCATAGGGAAGTTCCATGGAGTGATCAGGGCGCACACGCCAACGGGTTCCCGCAGTGTGATTTCGAGGCCCGCATCCTGTACCGGGATGGTCTCGCCGAAAATCTTGTTTGCTGCTCCTCCCCAGTACTCAAGTACTGTCGCAACCAGGCCGACCTCGCCGCGGGCATCTCGAATCGGCTTGCCGGCATTGCGCGCTTCAATGTCAGCAATGTCCTCCTGGCGCTCCCGCACCAG
>VBHI01000265.1 GCA_005881495.1 Chloroflexota bacterium | reverse complement strand
CGCGCTCTCTCACAGGACACAGCAGCAGATAAAAACGCTTATTGCAGGCAAAACCAAACAAGAAGCATTGCAGCTTTTAGCATCATTGCCAGGAATAGAGAGCGTCTCAATCATGTGGGGAGACGATAGCAAACTACCGAAAGACACCGGATACATTCACATCACACTCATTGTCGCGTAATACGAGTGTCGGGAAGTTCGATAAGAAGCTGCTCCGCAGAAACCACGAGATGTCTTCAAATTCGTAAACCTGACGGGGAAAATTTGTGGGAGGATCTCAGAGGTTGTCTGGACTATATGCTCATTTACGCTTTGATCTGATGCTCCTTGAATAAATCGAGCAGCCATTGCTCGTCGTGGATGGGTACGCCGGCTTTCTGGGCTTTTGTGAGCTTAGAGCCGGCATCCTCTCCGACGATGAGATGATTGAGCGACTTGCTGACACCCGAGGCAATGGTACCTCCCAGTTTGACGATGGCTTCTTCGGCGGCGGGGCGTGTCATGCTTTGCAGACGCCCGGTGAGCAAAAAAGTCTGCCCTGCCAATGGCCCTGTAGCTGCCTCCTGCTGCTCTGCTTGCATATTCACTCCGGCCTGGCGCAGGCGTTCTATCAGCACGCGATTCTTCTCGACCTGCAGCCAGCTATAGACGCTTTGCCCTATGACCGGGCCAATGCCGGGAACCTCTCCAATTTCAGCTTCGCTGGCGGCCAGCAGAGTGTCGATATTCCCAAAGGCGTTGGCGATAATTTGGGCTGTCTTCTCGCCCATATAACGAATGTTCAGTCCGAAGAGAAGGCGCCAGAAGGAGCGATGTTTACTGGCCTCGATGGCAGCTATCATCTTATCCGCGCTTCTATCTTTGACACCCTCCAAAGTCAGCAATTGTTCGCGGGTCAACGTATAAAAGTCTGCAACATTCTTGACATATCCCGCGCTGACCAGTTGTTCACACATTTTCTCGCCAATTGTGTCAATATCCATTGCTCCCCGCGAGACAAAGTGAATGATGCCTTCAAGATTGCGTGCTGGACACTCCTCGTTTGGGCAATAGGCCATCGCTTGATCTGGAACACGTAAGATAGGGGTATCGCACAATGGGCAGCGTTCAGGCAGGTGATACACTTCCTCTTGACCGGTGCGCCGTTCTATCACGGGTTTAACCACTTGCGGAATAACCTCGCCTGCCCGCTGCACGAGAACCCAGTCGCCGATGCGCAAGTCTTTGCGCTGGATGTCCCCTTCATTATGCAGCGCGGCGCGGGACACCGTGACCCCGCGAATATTGACCGGTTCCAGAGCTGCCCAGGGATTGACTGAACCGGTGCGCCCGATGTTGACGCGAATATCGAGGAGTTTTGTTGCTACCTGTATGGGGGGATACTTGAAGGCTATAGCCCAGCGGGGATCTCGTGCTACGGTGCCCAGTTCTTGCTGCTGAGCAAGGTCATTGATTTTAATGACCACTCCGTCGATCTCGTAGGGAAGATTGAAGCGCTCCTTCTCCCACTTTTTGCAATAATCCATCACTTCATCTAAAGATGTTGCAAGATGAATATACGGGTTGACGGGAAAGCCCCAGTCGCGGATCAGTTGTAACGCTTCCCACTGCGATTGGAAATCCATTCCTTGCATATAGCCAATCTGGTAACCAAAGAAATCGAGGGGGCGCGTGGCTGTAATCCGGGCGTCTTTCTGTCTTAGCGAGCCGGCGGCGGCATTGCGCGGATTGGCGAAGAGTTTGTCGTCTTTCATCTGCGCGTTCAACTGCTCAAAGCCCTTTGTAGACAGGTAAATTTCGCCGCGTACCTCGACTTTCTCCGGTATAATTTCTCCGCGCAGCTTCTGTGGGATCGTGCGAATTGTGCGTATATTTGGCGTCCAGTCTTCACCGAGCAGGCCATCGCCGCGCGTGGCTCCCACGGTCAATTTACCTTGCTCATAGGTCAAGGCCATTGCCAGCCCATCGATTTTCAATTCACAGACGTATTCAAATGTAGCATTGGGTAAAATATTGAGCGCGCGTTTGTGCCAGGCCAACAGCTCTGCTTCGTTGCGCGCATTGGCCAGGCTGAGCATGGGGACGGGGTGCCGGTGCTGGGCTACTTCCTGTACTGGCCCTGCACCAACACGCTGCGTTGGCGAATCGGGCGTTTGCAGTTCGGGATGTTCCTGCTCAATACGCAGTAGCTCTATCATGAGCTGGTCATACTCTGCATCGGTGAGAGTAGGATTATCCAGGACGTAATATTGATAGTTTGCCTCTTCAATCTGGTGACGTAGTTGAGCGACGTGGGCTTCGAGTTCTTCTGCCTCGCTGTGTCCTGTCTTATCAAGGGAGGGGGATTCTGCCGTTCCGCTTTCTAAATCGCCTTGATTGATATTTTGATCTACTTCCACTTACAAACTCCTGTGTGTTTCTCGGGTCCGTTGTTCATACAAAAAATCGGCTTTTCAAAATGGTTCATAATGGAAGATAACCGGGTTTGCCTCAAATAGGCCGTTGATATGACTGCGCCACTGAGGAAAGAGTGGGCCTCCTCTGAAATCTTTAGTATGGGCTTCCAGCGATGTCCATATATTAATGAGTATATACTGCCCGCGTTTTTCGATGCAACGTTCTACTCGTGACGAGATGCACTCCGGGTGCTGGAGGATCACGTCGAGGCCGCGCAAAATCGCTTGCCCTAATTCCTCATCTTTTCCTGCAACGGCTGTAAAAATTGCGATCTCAGTAACCATCTGTAAGAATTCCTCCATTTTTATCTGTATGTTATCATGCGCAGCGTGTGATGTACACCTGGTGGCAGTTACACACTGGTTGAATTGGTCCAGTCTTCTTGAAACGTTTGCTGAAGTGTGTGCAGGACGCCTTGATCGGCAACGATAATACCCAGTTCGCGGTTCTGGTCGAGAGATTGGGTAGAAATGTTCTCAGAGCCGACGAAGGCTTTCTGCCCGTCTACCAGCATCATTTTTGCATGCATATAGAGATGTGGATCTTCTCGTACCTGGACACCCCCCTGTTTGATGGCATTGATTCCCTGGCTGTTGCTATCTCCTGAAGAGCCACTGGGCATGGGCAGAATCACCTGTACCTGGACGCCGTGCTGCGCTGCATAAGTAAGCGCTTGCTCAATAGCGCTATCATTCATCTCTTCGGCTTCGACAAGCAGTGTGCTATGGGCACTATTGAGCAAGGCGATAAAGGTATTGCGCGCATTGATTGGACTGACAACGAGGTCAGGGTCATAGAATTGTGCTGTCGTGCGATTCCAGTCAGCCTGAAAAATAGCGGCGACCGCCTGAACATCTTGTGGATTGGTGTCCACAATACCATATTCGCGGTTGTTGTAGCCGTTGCTGCCGCTGTACCCGCCAAGGGCAGAGCGAGAAAAATTCGATGTCATGATATAGGCGGTGGAGTTATCGATGATCATACCCATTGGGTAAAAAGTGTCTCTCCCAAGATTTCCAGCGAAATATCGCAATACTCTGCTACCTGTATGTCCTCGACACTTAAGTCCTTGCGTGCTACACCTCCCGGCTTTTTCAGCCTGCGGATTTGTATTTGATTTGCCCTGCTCAATATACTACTCCATGTTCGCCGTGGCAATGCACGTTGGAGTGTCGGTGCCGGCTCTGTCGGGTACAGGTCACG
>VBHI01000264.1 GCA_005881495.1 Chloroflexota bacterium | reverse complement strand
ACGGCCGTACGCACCACCATTTCCCGATCCCGATGCAATGTTGGCGCTCCGCCGTATCATTATACATGAACGGCCTGAGATTGTTCATGCCCACAACTGGCTCGTGTATTCGTTTCTACCACTGAAAGCCTGGAGTGGGACACGGCTCATCGTCACGTTACACAGCTATAACCTGGCCTGTGTGAAGACGACGCTCATGTATCGCAAAGCTCTCTGTGATGGGCCTGGCATGAAGAAGTGCCTGGGTTGTGCTATGAAGCACTATGGCTTCGCAAAGGGCATACCTACCGTTCTCAGCAACCAACTGATGGGCCTGGTTGAGCGAAGTGCTGTTGACATGTTCTTGGCAGTAAGTCAGGCGGTGGCAGTTGGCAACGGCTTAGTTGGTAGCGGACCGCCATTCCAGGTCATTCCGAACTTCATGCCCGACGATGTCAGTGTGCTGCAAGGTGATGCTGAGGCTTATCTTGCGCAGTTACCTGCTCAGGATTATCTCCTCTTCGTTGGTGCTTTCAATTATCAGAAGGGAGTGGATGTGCTGCTGCGTGCATACGCCGATCTTACGCATGCTCCCCCTCTGGTTCTCATCGGGTACCCAACACGGGACTGGCCGAGCCTGAGCATGGATTGCCCTGAGAACGTCTTCGTTCTCAACGGCTGGCCACGCTATGCAGTTATGGAGGCTTGGCGTCGTAGTATTATTGCATTAGCCCCCTCGGTGGGGCCAGAGACTTTCGGCATAGCGGTAATGGAGGCGATGACTCTCGGATGCCCGGTCATCGCTTCTCGTATTGGTGGCCTAATTGACCTTGTTGCTGATGGGGAAACTGGTCTACTGGTCCAGCCAGGTGATTCGTCAGCACTACGGCAGGCTATCGAGAGGTTGCTGTCGGATCCAAATCTTCGCAGTCGTATGGGAAAAGCAGGGTTGAGTAAAGTGAGTGAGTTCCGGGCCAGCAATGTTGTGCCACGCATTGAACAAATATACAAGCAAGTATTATTATGACTGATTCCTTGAAGCATCTGAGAGAACTGGCAGAGCCTGAGATGCTGAATAAAGACACCATGCTCATGCCTAAAGCAGCGGCCGATCGCTGGGGATGGTTGCCAGATAAAGACACCATGCTCATGCCTAAAGCAGCGGCCGATCGCTGGGGATGGTTGCCAGCACTAAGCCTGACTAGTGCTGTTGGAGTCTTCCTGCTAGCTCTAGCATACAATGGGGGACGGGATGCTGCACAATGGGCCGACCCGTTGTTTTGGTTCGGGCTGTTAGTGCTTTTCCTCCCGATAGCAGGGCGTCTCCTCTCATTGAGGGCGTCGCGACGGGAGCGCATCGCTCTTCTCGTTGTACTCGGCATGGCACTCTACCTGGCAAAATATTTACAATACCCGCTTTATTTTACCTACCATGACGAGTTCGCACACTGGCGAACCGCATATGATATTGCTGCAAGTGGACATCTCTTTCAAAGAAACCCGATCATACCTATTAGTTCCTTTTATCCTGGATTGGAGATTGCCACGAGCGCACTTAGCAGTCTAACAGGACTCTCGCTTTTCGCTGCAGGAAATGTGGTGCTCGGCGTGGGGCGTCTGGTGCTTATTCTGGCGGTCTACCTCTTCTTCGAACACATCATCAGTTCTGCGCGGGTAGCCGGGATTGCTACACTGCTGTATATGGCTAACCCACACTTCCTGCTCTTCGATGCGGATTTCTCGTACGAGTCTCTCGCTCTCCCTCTCGCCATGTTCGTCCTGTTTGCTGTGGTCAGCCGCAGCAGTGAGCCTGGCGGTCGTCATAGAGGTTTGACTCTGGCTATCTGGCTTGGACTTGGGACAGTAGTGATCACGCATCATGTAACCTCATATGCACTCGTGGCATATCTCCTTCTCTGGACGGTGGTATCTTCCTTTAACAAAGGCCTGCTGTTTACGTTTAGGCACAAAATAGCCGATTTTCATGCTTCTCTCTATCCGCAGAGACATGGCGCTATGCATCAAAGTCGCGATCAGAAAGATAAAGATCAGGCAGGCCCGGGTTGGGCGGCACTGATTGGCTTAGCGTTGAGTATCGCCTGGTTGATATACACGGGGGATCTTGCGGTAGGTTACCTGTCCCCGTTCCTTTCTGGTGCGGTGCACCAGCTTGCAGAGATATTCTTTAGCAGAGGACCAATCCGTCCGCTGTTTCAGGATGCTTCGGGCTTTGTGGCCCCTTTGTGGGAGCGCGTGATGACCTATGTTTCAATAGGATTGATACTACTGGGGCTGCCGTTTGGGATCTTCTGGATCTGGAAGCACAAGCGTTCCAATGCGCTCGCCCTTACACTAGGTGTCGTAGCATTTGCGTATCCGGTCAGCCAGATGTTCCGTTTGACGAAAGCTGGAGCGGAGTCAGCGGATCGGGCGACAGCGTTTCTGTTTTTGTCACTTGCATTCATCCTGGCCATCGGTATCACAGAGTTCTGGTTGCCACGTACTCTTACTTGGAGGAGGTCTGCATTAGTCATGGGTGCGATAGCCGTCATCTTCTTAGGCCAGGTAATTGCTGGCGGTGGACCAATGTGGTTTCGCATGCCGGGCCCCTACCTGGTGATTGCCGATCCGCGTTCCATTGAGCCGGAGGGCATAAGTGCAGCGCAGTGGTCAGATTTGTACCTGGGAGGAGGGCATCGAATTGCCACTGACCGAATCAATGGGTTACTTATGGCGACGTACGGGAACGAGTGGATAGTGGAGGGTGTGAACGAAGTAGTGCCACCAGTGTTTACTTCGCTGCAATTTGGACCCAAAGACAAGGCGCTTCTGCAGCAACAGCACATCCAGTATCTCATTGTTGATCGTCGACTCAGTACCGGATTACCCAGAATAGGGGTCTACTTTGAAATAACAGCGTCTGGCATAAAACAATACAATAAGCCGATCGATCCGGAAGCGCTTACGAAATTTGATGGCATGAAGAACGTGAGCCGGCTCTTTGATAGTGGCAATATCACCATCTATGATGTAGAAGCAATCACTAATCCGCCCACGATCACCTCCACGTCGAAAACCTCGTGCATCCCCGCGTCACCGACTGCTGTAGCGTCCACCTATCCACATGTAGCCAACTTCTATACTGGCATCATTCATGATATACCAGCCAGTTTAATCATGAATATATCCCTCATGAACATCCAGCAACAGCAAGGAGCCATTTGTGGTTCCTTCAATGTAGTGCCCGAGAAAGGTCTTTTCAACGGAATACCTCAGAGTGGTCCTTTTACAGGAACTGTCAATACTGACAAGCAAATTCAGTTTACAGTTACAAGCAAAACAGGGCAAGCTACTTTCTCTTTTAAAGGGGTAATGCAGCCAGATGGAAGTATTGCAGGAACCTATTGCAGCCTGAGGACAGCTACAGGAAAATGCAGTGAGTATGGTCTTTGGAGTGTTTCAATACCTGAGCAGACTCGACATAGATGAGAGGACAAACCAGGAGCTAGATGTGTGAAATGGAGATACTTGATTATGAAGCATAAATCAGTTGATTTACATGTAGTAATGACTATTACTATTGTAGATGTTGCGTTGGTATTCGCACTGCCATCCACCAATGTGATTGGCCGCATCTTGACATTGCCCCTTGTACTTGTGTTGCCGGGCTACGCGCTAACATGTGCGCTATTTCCCAAGCGAGCGCTCGGGATTCTGGAGTGCGTC
>VBHI01000087.1 GCA_005881495.1 Chloroflexota bacterium | reverse complement strand
ATGAGACTGGCAAATATCTCGACTCTGACACGCTGTACCTGTTCCAGTCAGAGAAGGCGCGGGGGACCTTGCGCAGGTTACTCACACAATATGGTATCAGTGTGATCGCGATAGGCAATGGCACGGCCTCACGAGAGACCGAGCAGATGGTCGCGGGTTTGATACGCGAGCTTGAAGAGGAAGGTAGAGAGAGTAGGGAGAGTGGGGAGAGTGGGGAGAGCGGAAAGATTGGCTATGTCATCGTCAACGAGGCGGGAGCCTCGGTCTATTCCGCGTCAGAGATTGCTCGCCAGGAGTTTCCCACGCTCGATGCTACACAGCGCGGGACCATTTCGATCGCACGGCGTTTGCAAGATCCACTGGCCGAACTCGTCAAGATTGATCCGAAGGCTGTCGGAGTGGGTTTGTATCAGCACGATGTCGATCAGAAGGAACTGGCCGCGATGCTTGAGCGGGTTGTGGTATCCTGTGTCAACTTCGCGGGTGTCGAGGTCAATTCTGCCTCTGCCGCCCTGCTCAAACATGTATCCGGTATCAATAGCCGTGTTGCGAATGCTATTGTTAGCTATCGCGAGCAACATGGTCCGTTCAAGTCGCGAGAAGATTTACACAAAGTGTCAGGGTTAGGTCCAGCTGCGTTTGTGCAAGCGGCCGGTTTTCTCAAAGTTGCCAATGGTGTTGAGCCACTGGACAACACCTTTATTCACCCGGAAAGTTATACGGCTACGCGCTCTTTATTGGGGATGCTGCCGGCGAGCAGGGATGGCAAGACGATGAAACCCGCCGAGCGGGTCGCCCAGTTCCGTCAATTCATCAAACTTCAGGGCAGCTCTGGCGGCAGGGGTCGTCGCCGTGATGGCATTAATGCTCAGGGGTATAGCTCTGGTGACCAGACTGCCTGGGATGATATCGCGAAGAAAGTGGGGGTTGGTCTCCCCACGCTCAACGATATCCTGGAGAACCTGGAGAAGCCGGGGCTTGACCCTCGTGACGCTCTTCCCCTGCCCATCTTGCGCCACGATGTGCTCAAGATCGAAGATTTGCAGACGGGCATGATATTGCAGGGGACGGTGCGTAACGTGGTGGACTTTGGGGCATTTGTTGATATTGGCGTGAAGCAAGATGGGCTGGTGCATGTCTCGGAGATGGCCGACCGCTTCGTTAGAGATCCGCTCGCCGTTGTGGCCGTTGGGCAGGTTGTGCAGGTGCGTGTGCTTAAAGTCGATTTGCAGCGCGGGCGTGTGCAGTTAAGTATGCGGGGTGTGAAGTAGGGGTGGGTGTGATCGAGATGGGTGAGGCCAATAAGGTGTATGATTCTCTATTATGACAGAAATGTTTATTCGCTAGCGTAGTTGTTGGGAGATGGGAGGTTGTCAAAGCCCATTTCTTCCAGGCGCGCGATCAGGATGGGCAATAATTCATGGACGTCACCGACGACGGCGAGGTTGGAATGACGGAAAATGGGTGCGCGCTTGTTTTTGTTGATTGAGACGATATAGCCGGCCTTACGAATACCCGCGATATGCTCTGCGGCGCCGCGGATGCCGAGCGCGAGATACAGACGGGGAGCTATGGCGCGCCCTGTCAAGCCGATCTGTATTTGTTTGGGAAGCCAGCCCTGGTCGGTGACATTGCGTGTTGCACCGATGGCCGCATGCAGTAGATGAGCCAGTTGACGCAGCGGTGCGTATGCTGCTGGTGCGCCCATTCCCATGCCGACGCCTAGAATAATCTTTGCCGATTCAAGCTCGGCCACTCCAGTATCTCTGTACGTTCTCTCCACAATAGTCGTGCGAATCTGCTCTGCTATATGATCTGTTGGTAATGGTATGATGTCCGCTGTGCGTGCGAAGTCTGGTTGAGCGGCATGGAGCATTCCAGGGCGGAGTGTTGCCATAGCAGGTGTTGTGTTTGAGAGGATAAATGAGATGATGCTGCCGCCAAAGGCCGGTTTGTATTGTACCAGGCGGTGCTGTTCATCAATCGCGAGATCAATACAATCGCCGGTCAGGCCGAGATTGAGCCGAGCTGCTACGCGGGGGGCCAGGTCGCGTCCATCTGCGGTTGAGCCAAGGAGTACAATGGATGGAGCGTACGTTTGAATGGCCCGTACGAGCACGGCGGTATATCCTTCAGTAGTATAGTGTTCGAGAGCAGGGTCTGCTGCCATATAGATTCGCTCGGCGCCATAGGCTGCCAGAGCGGGTAAGTGGTGGGCTACGCTTGCTGCGCGTGGTCCGCCGATCAGTATGGCCGCGAGTTCACCCTGGATTGCCGCTGCTAACTCGTTGCCCTTACCGAGCAATTCGAGGGTAATATGGCGAATAGTATTTTGCTCTAGTTCGGCGACAACCCAGACCGCTCTTCCCGTGAGCGCTCCGCGCAGGGAATTGCCCTGGCGCAACGGGGCCGCATTGTGCAATGTTATACGAGCAGCAGGATCTTCAGGGAAGTTTTGATATAACAGTCCATGTGCGGCGAGATCTTCTAACAGCAGTTCAATCGTTCTGGCCGGATTGCTCTCCGCGATGATTCTGCCTTCGCGAGCATGGGTATCTGGTACGACATCGGTCACCCAGGTAGGTGAGCCTTTAACATCAGGACTACTTTTCCCATTGTTTTGCGTTCTGCGATGGCACTATGTGCCTCCGCAGCCTGGGCAAGAGGGAAGGTCTGGCCAACGACAATCTCCAATTTGCCACTGATGAAATACTGCATCAAATCCATGACAGCTCGGGTAATGCGGTCTGTGCGGCGCAACTGTGAATTCAGCCAGTAGCCAATAATTGCCTGATTTTTGTACATCAATTGAATACCGGTGAACTGTGCTATCTGGCCACTGGTGGCCCCATAAATGACCATGCGCCCAAATGGGGCCAGACATTGCAGGCTTTGCTCAGCGATCTGGCCGCCGACCATTTCCAGGATAATGTCGGCTCCATGACCTCCGGTGGCGTGATTCACCTGTTCAGCCCAGTTCTCTTCCGTATAATTGATAGCGACATCGGCTCCCAGGCGGCGTGCGAGTTCAAGTTTGCTGGCATTACTGGCTGTGCCAATGACGGTGCCAGCTCCCATCAAGTGGGCAAGTTGTACCGCGAGTGTACCAACTCCCCCTGCTGAGGCATGAACTAGCACGGTTTCTCCTGGTTGAATTTGTGCTGACTCGCGCAATAACTGGTAGGCTGTGATACCCTGTACGGGTAAGGCTGCGGCATGGGTAAAATCGAGATTGGGAGGAATGGGGACGGTGGTTGCTGCCTGGGCAAGGGCATATTCCGCATAAGCTCCTTCACCAAAGGCGACGACGCGAGTGCCTACTGCTGGAGTGGTTACACCTGGACCAAGAGCTGCGACGGTGCCGGCGAACTCAAATCCCAGGGTCATGGGTGTTTGTGTGCGCGTTAAATATGCTCCCTGGCGTTGGGCGAGGTCTGCGAAGTTGATGCCTGCGGCTGCCACTTTGATGAGTATCTGGCCTTCTTTTGGCGTGGGTGATTCGATCTCTTCCAGGTGCATGACTTCTGGGCTACCAGTTTCGTTGATACGAATAGCTTTCATTGACCTTTCAGTCCTTTACTACAAATGTCCTCCCTTCTTTTGGAGGAAAAATGTGGAGATATCTAAACTAACAGGGCAGTATACTTTACAGTGAACGGGCTAGAAAGCCTCGTCCATTCATGGCGGGGATGAAGAGCCCTACCTTTTATGGAGCTTGGGATGGGTATCCCTTGCTTATTGACATCTGTACTACTCTGTGCAAGAATCTGACTATGCTTAAAATGTTTCAGTATCGGATTTTCCCCACAAAAAAGCAAGTTGTCAGGCTCAACGAAACCCTGGAAGAGTGTCGCTGGCTCTATAATCACTTGCTTGCCAGCCGCAAGCATGCGTATGAGCAAGAGGGGAAGTCGTTGACGCTGTATGAGCAACAAGCAACCTTCTCGATCCTGAAAGCAGCGCATCCCGCTTTGAAGGATGTGCATTCCCAGGTGTTGCAAAATGTGGCCGTGCGTGTCGATCTGGCCTTCAAGGCCTTCTTTCGCAGAGTGCGAGAACAGGCTAAGGAACCCGGCTTTCCCCGTTTCAAGGGCTCTGGCCGCTATGACTCGTTCACCTTCCCCCAAAGTGGCTTTAGCATCACCCATGATGAACGGGTCTGTCTCTCGAAAATTGGCAGTCTCCACATGGTCTATCATCGCCCGATCAGGGGGAAGGTGAAAACCTGTACGGTACAGCGTTCCTCGACAGGCAAATGGTATGTCTCCTTCTCGGTGGAGTGTGAGCCTGAAAGACTGCCAGAAACCTCTACCCCGGTGGGGATTGATGTTGGGCTCAAAACCTTTGCCACCCTTTCCAATGCCGAAGCAATTGAGAACCCCAGGTTTTTCCGCAAGGAACAAAAGGCATTGGCAAAGGGACAGAGGAAACTCGCCAAACTGGCCCAAGGCACAGCTGAACGCCGCAAGCATCGGAAGGTGATTGCGAGAGTCCATGAGCGGATTGCCTTCAAACGGGACAATTTCACCCATCAAGAGAGTCGGCAGATTGTTGACCGTTTTGGGGTGATCTGCGTGGAAGATTTGCAGGTCAAGCGAATGCTGCATAATCATTGTCTGGCCAAAAGCATTGCAGATGCCTCGTGGGCGGCCTTCTTTGCGCAACTGTCCTGCAAAGCGGAAGAAGCTGGCAGACAGTTCATCAAAGTCAATCCGGCCTACACCTCGCAAGATTGCAGCAGGTGCCACCACCGGCAATTCATGCCCTTGAGTGAGCGTACCTATCATTGTCCCTGTTGCCTCCTTGAGCTAGATCGTGATCTGAATGCTGCCAGAAACATTTGTGCTGTGGGGCTACACAGCCTGGGCTTGGCCCTAGAAGCCCCCGTGCTTTAGCCGGGGGAGTAGTCACAGTGATTGTATCATGTACATGGTGGTGTTGTTCAGGTATGTATCTTTTGGTGTTACTCACCACGTATTCATAGATATAGATATCCTACAAAATGGATTGGGTAGCGTTCTCTAGTCAGAGGATTGCTTACTGTTTGACAGAAAACTGACCCATAGGCCGTAACCTGGGACGTCTTTTATTCGTTCAATATATATTCTGAAATGTGATGTATCACCTAGATACATATTGATATAGCCGTTATAATAAGAAGAAAGTACTGAAATTACGGCGACATTTTATTTTGAGCCGTAAATAGTTGTACACTGTCTTCTGGCGTCGCTGAAATAATCGCCTGTATTCTTAGCTAATTATCGTTTTATGGCCTTTTTCCTGCATTTATCGCAGGCATTACGAAAAAGGATTCTCCTGGTTGGAATGATGTGAAGGGAAATCAAAGGGGATGAACCCGCTCCGCTCGGAGTTCAAGAGACCATGGGAGAATGAACTCAATTCTGTAGGATAGAAAGAGATGTGGGGGATCCGGCTTTCCGAGAGATGATCTCTCGGAAGGTTATCACTCCTGCTGAATACTTAAGACTTGCCAGGATATCCTGATCTGTGCGGGTTTTACAGGCGAGGTGTACAACACATGGACGGCAACGGTGGTCGCCAATTGAAAGCACGCTGGCGACGGTATACAGATGTGCAAAATTATGGGCGAAAAGTCGCAAATTTTCTCAAAACGCAAAAACAAATACTCTTGACCAGTGTCCTGCTCATTCTGTTTGTTGGCCTGCTTTTTGGCGTAGTCAGCCAATTACAGGCTCCTCCAAGTAATACGGCCCCCAGCGGGGTCACTGCGATTAGCTATAGTGCATTTCTGGACCAGGTGAAAGCGGGGAATGTACAGGCAGTGACTTTGCAAGGTAATGCTATCAATGTTTTGTTAGCAGCTCCTTTAACGCAGGATAATGGGTCGATAGCGACGCCAGTAGCGACAACTACCGCTTCCAATAAAGCGGCCGACTTTGCAGCCTGGAGTCGCTATGTTGGTGCAGGCTATTCAACCTGGCCAAGTATGACCGTAAATCCACCTGTCGACCCGGCCCGCACTGTTTACACCCAATTGCCAGCCAGTGGCGATGCAGGCTTAATGTCATTGCTATTGAGCAAAAATGTGATAGTTAATACTCTTCCTGTGCCGCAATCGCCCATCTGGATGAGTCTGTTTTGGCGAATTATCCCGCTGATTTTCTTTGGGATTGTGCTACTCCTCATTCTGGCGCCCAGAAACACCAGGCGATCTATGCGTCCTCTAGATGACCGTGTGAATCAGCTAGGGAAGAGCCATGCTCGCCGCTTTGAAGGTGTAACCGAAACTCCTCAAACTCGCGTAGGATCCGAAAAAAATACTTCTTCCGGGAAGACACTGAATGGATCTACTGGCAAGGTTCGTGCCAGCCTGGAGCCGCCGGTGACATTTGCAGATGTTGCCGGCATCGATGAAGTACGTTCAGAACTAGAAGAGATCGTGCAGTTTTTGCGCAGCCCTGAACGTTTTAATCGACTGGGTGCGCGTATACCTCGTGGGGCCTTACTGGTGGGCCCGCCTGGAACTGGTAAAACGCTGCTGGCAAAAGCGGTGGCCGGTGAGGCTGGAGTACCGTTTTTTAGTATCAGCGCTTCGGAGTTTGTCGAGATGTTTGTAGGGGTGGGTGCAAGTCGCGTACGCGATCTTTTCAACCAGGCGCGCCAGTCTGCTCCATGTGTGATTTTTATCGATGAGATTGATGCAGTAGGTCGCAAGCGTTCGATGCGTATTGCAGGCAACGATGAGCGAGACCAAACGCTCAATCAGTTACTGGTGGAACTTGATGGTTTTGACGGGCGGAAGGCGGTGGTTGTACTTGCCGCAACGAACCGCGTTGATATCCTGGATAAAGCGCTCTTACGTCCTGGGCGCTTCGACCGACACGTAACGGTGTCACACCCTGATCGCGTTGGTCGTGAAGCTATCCTCAAAGTACATACACGTTTGACACCCTTACACGAGGATGTATCGCTGGAGCGCCTGTCGCGTTTGACCATTGGTATGACGGGGGCGGATCTGGCCAACCTTGTCAACGAAGCGGCCCTCTGTGCCGCGCGTCAAGACCTGGAGCATATCACCCACGACTGTTTTGAGGATGCACTTGTGCGCGTGCAACTTGGAGCGTTGCGACGGATCGTAATGAGCGAGAAAGATCGTCATATCACCGCCTATCATGAAGCCGGACATGCTCTGGTTGCCTATCATTTGCCGGAGGCCGATAGCGTCAACCGCGTTACTATTCTGCCGCGCGGGCAAAGCCTGGGGGTGACCCAGTTCACCGCGGAGGAAGACCGTTATAACTACAGTCGCGAGACATTAATGGCGCGAATAGCTGTTGGCCTTGGAGGGCGTGTTGCCGAAGAACTCACCTTTGGCGCAGAGCGTGTTACTACTGGCGCCGAGAACGATCTGCAGGTTGTGACGGACCTGGCCCGACGTATGGTGACGCGGTGGGGCATGAGTGAGCAAGTCGGCGTTGTGTTCGCCGACTACGAATCAGGCGGCATGAGTCTCAATATGCGCCGAAGCGGTATTGATGATCTGCCAGCGCAGGGTCGTTCGCTATTGGTCGATGCTGATGGCCGGTTGATTCTGAATAGCGGTGATGCGGGTGATGTGGATGATGTGCTTCCGAGTCAGCATGCGTTTGCTATGGGTATGCCTGCAATGCGTAACACCAACAATAGTGCGACGATGGCCTCCATGATCGACCTGGAGGTACAGCGTATCCTGAAAGAGGGGTACGCCATGGCGCGCACATTGTTGAGCGAACATGACGATCAACTGAAAAAGCTGGCTAACACGCTCATGGAACTTGAGCAGCTCAATCGCAAGCAGTTTGAAGCGCTGCTGCAGGAATAAAACAAGGGAAAGCAGAACCGAAAAAGGCCCCCAGATTGGACAGACAGTCTGGGGGCCTTTTTCGATTCTGCTTCCTGGTGATATGGGTTGCGCATATGGCTTTTTTTGTGAGACTAACAAAAATAACAGTTTTGTGAGACTAACATTTGGAAGAAGAAGGGACATTGGGGTATACTTTAAACATAGATACTGTTGTTGCTGTTGACAATATTGCTCATGAAGAGGCTCAAAGAGGAGTCTTAAAGGAGAGAGATACTGATGACGATGATGATGAGCCGGAAAGCCCTGGAAGAATATGGGCTAGTAAACTTAGGGAACATTCACTGGAATCTATCGCCCCCGGAGTTAGTAGAGCACGCCCTGGCTCGTAGAGAGGGAAAATTGGCTTCAAATGGGGCATTTGCCGCCACGACCGGACCGTACACGGGGCGTACTCCAAAAGATAAGTTTATCGTTTCGAACGAGGAAATTGCTGCGAAGATCTGGTGGGGTGAGATCAATCACCCAATGAAGCGAGAGCTATTCGACGCAGTGCGCAGTAGCCTTTCAGCATATTTGCAAGGGCGCGATGTCTTCGTGCTGGATGCAGCAGCCGGAGCTGACCCGGATTATCGCATGCCAATCCAGGTCATCACAGAATTTGCCTGGCACAACCTGTTTGCCCGTCAGCTCTTTCTGCGTTCAAACGAGAGAGATTTGAGCAATCCTCGCGCGGGATTTACGATACTCTGTGTGCCGAATTTTCATACCGATCCTCGTGTGCACGGTACGCGGTCAGCGGCTGCTATTATCATTGACTTTGAAGAGCGGCTCGTGTTGATCTGTGGTACACAGTATGCAGGTGAAATGAAGAAATCTGTATTTACCATTCTCAACTTTATTTTACCGGCAGAAGGTGTGCTGCCCATGCATTGTTCCGCAAATGTCGGGCCAAATGGGGATGTTGCATTGTTCTTTGGGCTTTCGGGTACAGGCAAGACGAGTTTGTCGGCAGATCCTAGCCGTCGTTTGATCGGCGATGATGAGCATGGTTGGGGAGACAATGGCGTTTTTAACTTTGAAGGCGGCTGTTACGCGAAGTGTATAAACCTGTCGCAAAAGTATGAACCGCAAATCTGGAACGCTATTCGCTTCGGCTCTGTCTATGAGAATGTTGTGCTGAGAAAGGGAACCCGTGAGCCGGATTACAGCGATGATTCGCTGACTGAAAATACCCGCGCTGCCTATCCCGTTGATTTTATCGATAATGTGATCGAGTCAGGGCGAGGTGGTCATCCCAGGGCGGTGGTTTTTCTCTCAGCAGATTCGTTCGGTGTCTTGCCTCCGCTCTCAGAGCTGACCGTAGAGCAGGCGATGTATTACTTCCTATCGGGATACACCAGTAAGTTAGCAGGTACCGAAGCGGGTGTGACGACACCACAGGCGACCTTTAGCTCTTGCTTTGGCGCAGCCTTCTTGCCGTTGCAACCGGGCGAGTACGCTAACCTGTTACGTGAGCGAATTGAGAAGTATAAAGTGCGCTGCTACCTGATCAACACCGGGTGGACAGGCGGCCCATATGGTATAGGTGAGCGCATTAATATCAACTATACCCGGGCGATGGTAAGAGCGGCTATCAGTGGATCGCTCAAGAGTGTTGAGAAGGTGGAAGATCCAATCTTTGGATTGCGGTCCCCGACTTCCTGTCCAGATGTTCCAAGTGAATTACTCATCCCGCGCAATACGTGGAAAGACAAGGAAGCGTATGATCTGCAGGCGGCGGACCTGGCCGCGCGCTTTAAGAAGAACTTCCAGCAGTTTACGCTGCCCAACGATGAAGTGTTGAAAGCTGGCCCGCGTTAAATAGCCTAGCGGGGCGACCGCAAGGAGGGCGACCGCATGCAGGGCGACCCGAGGGTAGGAGGGCGACCCAAGGGTCGCCCCTACGTTATTACCAATTCCAAACCACTTGGGCTATCGTCAGAGAACTTTTTTGTCTCTGGCTTTTTTGTATGAGATAATCGAGAAGGGGGGAATATTTGTTCGCTATAGATAAGGGGAACATAATGCAATTGTGGCGTTATGGAAATGCTATAGACAGGCTAGGCCATAGATATTGCTTGAAGGGTCTTTTAGGTAGCGGGGCAATGGCAGACGTTTGTCTGGCATGGGACGAACTGGAAGGACGCGAGGTTGCTATCAAGGTGATCAAGTCTGATGTGCTTGATCAGAAAACACTGAATAGCTTTCTGAAAGAGGCATCCCAGGTAGTGGGGTGGAAACATCCAAATATCTTGCCCGTTTACGAGGACATGAAGCTACAGTTGCTTGACGCGAAGAACGGTTCAATTGTTCCGTATATTGTCATGGAGTATGCGCGAGGCGGTGATCTCCAGCGGAGACTCACCATTGCTCACCCCTATCCCCTGGGTGAATTGCTGCGCGTCTTTGGCCAATTGTGCAGCGCTGTCCAATATGCACATGAGCACGGCGTCATTCATCGTGATTTGAAGCCGCTTAATATCCTCTTCCGACAGCTGCCGGACGGTACAGAGCAGGTTGTTCTCAGTGACTTTGGCCTGTCTGTCAATGTCGATGCCACGCATCACACTTTTTCACAGGCTGGTACCCTGGAGTATATGGCTCCAGAGCAATTTCGTGGCATCGTGGAACCTGCCAGTGATATCTTTGCGCTTGGTGTGATTCTCTACCAGTTATGCACTGGCCAGGTGCCCTTTCATCGCTCTTTAGCAGATCTGAAACACATTGGCGCGCAAGAGCAACCTCCCCGACTAAGCAGCATTAATCTACTTTTACCTGGCGCATTGGATGATGTCATCATGGCTGCTTTAGCCGAAGATCCCATGAAGCGCCATCAAAGCGCTGCCGAATTCTGGCAGCGCGCGCGCCTGGCCGTGCTGCGTCCATCGCAAAAATCGGCCCTTGCGTCACAGTCAGGTAATGCACGTACAACTGGAAGCTCACTGAATGCTGCCCTGCCAATGCAGAAGTTGGGAGAACAAAGAGGGTTTACTACTGAAAGGTATATTCCAGGGGATTCTGCCTTTGATTTTCCTGAACGTGTGGGGAAGATAACACGGATTATTCCCATCCCAGACGCAGGTGAAAGATCAACAAAGAAGATACCTGCCCCTGAACTGCGCGATAAAACAACTGGTGGAATACATATTCCGGCATTTGAAGCGGGGTCACTGTCTATGAACGCCGTGGTGAGGCAATCTCATACCAGTCAGGCGACAGCGGCGGATGGTGTTACAATGGCGGAAGCTCCAGCTGAAATAGGGCGTAGCTCTGACGTTGTTCTGGACTCACAGAACGGAAGATCGAAGAGCAAGAAGATCTCACCGCCCCGCCAGCCTTTTTTAGTGCTCATAGCCACGCTAGTTTTCTTGTTGCTGCTGGTACTCGCGGGCATTATTGCAGATGTGCAAGGGAAATTAGGTCCCCTGGCGGGGTTTCTACCGGGAGTTTCAGGCACAAGTATTGTAACGATAACACCAGATAGCAAAGTCATAGAAAAAGTCTTTGCGATTGATGCGGTCACAGGTAACGCCAATGCTTCTCAACAGCAGGTTGAGGTGCGCCAGGTCACTGCTACTTCCCAGGCACAAACAACCACGGTGAAGGCAACTGGTGAGGGGCAGAATCCTGGCGTACGAGCCACGGGAAACCTGACTTTTTCTAATGTGACGAGCACGGCGGTGACTGTCCCTGCGGGAAAGGTCTTTACCGATGCTCATGGGGTGCGGGTAACGTTCGATGCAGCAGTCACCATTCCTCCAGCGAACGGTTCAACACCGGGTCAAATAGATGTACCTGCCTATGCTGTCAATGCTGGGACAAACGGAGATATTGCCGCAAGCGATATCGCGCAAAGTTGTTGTGCTCCCGGTGTAACTGTCAAAAACAGAGGTCAATTTAGCGGTGGACAAAACTCACAAAACTTTATCATTGTTCAGCAGAGTGATATTGATGGTGCTGCAAAATCGCTGGAGACCTCGCTTTCGCAAAGTGCCCAGACAGCGCTGCAAAACCAACTCGCGCCCAATGAACGTTTTATCAGTCCAGCGCAATGTTCTTCAAATGTGACATCCGATGTTCCTGTTGGAAGTAAGGCAACAGAAGTGACTGTTACTGTGGTTGTAGAATGTACAGGGAGGGGTTATGACCAAGGTGCGGTGCAGTCCATTGTGGCAGTTCTGCTGAGCCAAGACGCTGAAGCTCGTCTTGGCGCTCATTATTCGTTAGTTGGCAATGTGGTGGCCGTGGCAACGCAGGCTGAAGTTAACAATGCAAATCAGGGAACAACGACTTTGCTGGTGAGAGCGCAGGGTATTTGGGTTTACCATTTTAGCTCTGTCGAGCAGCAGGTACTGGTACGTTTGATCCTTGGCAAAAGTAAGCAGGGGGCTAAAGATATTTTGCTCAAGCAGGTGGGGGTGGCAAAACTGAATATACAGCTTTCAAGTAACTACGAGACGAAGCTGCCGTCGGATCCTGGCCAGGTCAAAATTGTGGTGCAAAGTGTTTCAGGAACGCGTGAGCCGCTATCGCCTATGACGGTACCGGGTACTCATCCTTGAGGTAAGAAAGCAACGGGCGAATGTTGAAAACACTGGTAATTCCCGTTCTTTCTTTAAAGAAACAAAGTCTCTATGTCACTTTATAATTTCTGTCGTATAGGGTAGAATTACAAAGCAGAATAGGCAAACGAAGGCGAGAAGCTGCTTATAATCGGGGATGAAGAGGGACAGGAAGATGAAACAGGGAAATGGTTCAGACCTGCTGGATGCAAATGACCCGCGTAATGCAACCATAGGAATGATATATGTGGGGCCTACCGACGACAGAGAGAGCGTGTTGGCTGCCATTTTGACGCAGGAAAAACTTGGTCGGAAGCAAATAGCTATTGTACTCCCAAATCAAAATAAAGCTTTTCAGGGGCCAGTTGATTTTGACGGCCTAAAAAATATGCGCCGCAAACTGCAGGCACAACTAGTGATCATAGCTCCACAAAACTCAGGCCCTGCCGATTTTGCACGACAGCGCCGTTTTACCTACTTTACCTCGTTGGAGAGCTATGCTAAGTCGCTGCGAGAGGAAAGCGAAGCTGCAAAGGCGACGAGGGGAGGAATATGGCTGTTTGGCGGGCGCCATGCAAAACAGGTGGCGGCAACGGCTGCGGTCGTTGGGTCGGCAGGCGCTGCTGGTCTGGCCAGTGACGCTGAGGCGCCAATCCCGGCCAATGCCTCTCATAGCAATGGACAGGCTCCATTGGACGACAGCGGACAGAGACAAGTTGAAGACGAGCAGCTCTCCCCAAATGGAAGCACTGCATGGGGATCAGGTCCTGTTTTGGGAGCGGCCGGTTTGGCAGCAGGCGCCGCAATGCACGCTGCTGACAGTAATAATCAACCTTCTGTAAACCATGGGAGTGATTTGGATGATGCTGATTCGCCTGGGATTATTACTTTTCCTGTGGCTGCACGAGCGAGGAATACAAAGAAATTGCCAGAGGTACAGGCGGACGTACCAGACGACGAACAAGATGACGTTGCTGTTGCTCCAGTTGTGGGACGGAGACAACGATCCGGGAAGACAGCAGCGGCGGCTGCAGGAGCGGGAGCTTTGGCTGCTGCGTCGGGAACTGCGGGGAATGTTCCTCCGGCGGGGACATCCGCAGGCTCCGGGAGCGGCGGCCCTGCTGGACAGCCACCACAGCGTAACCGCCGGAAACAGCTGGCGCTTGCTCTTTTAGTATTGCTGGTGTTTTCGATACTGCTTTGTGGCGGAATAGCCGTGGCAGCGCCCTCCACATGGCAATCTTTTACCAGCGGCTTCAGTCACGTATTACCAGGCATTTCGCCAACGGCAACGGTGACGATCACGCCAAAGAGTGTGCTTTTACAAAACACATATGCCATTACCGCACTGACCTCAGGGACGCCGGACAGTGCGAAGCGCGAGGTGGGGGCGCGTCAATTGACGTTCATCACGCAGTCGCAAACGAAGACAGTGAGTGCAACTGGATTTGTGAACACGCCAGCAACTCATGCAACGGGGACGCTGACATTTGTCAATGGCTCGTTTGCTCCTTATGGAGTTACAGCCAACACAGTGTTTACCGATGCTGAGGGGGTGCAGGTAGCCAATGATGTTCTGGCATATATTCCCGCCGCGAACCCAAATGGTGGCTTTGGTCGTGTGACGGTACCAGCTCGTGCGATCACAGCAGGGTCAAGAGGGAACATCCGGGCCTTTGACTTTAATAATGTGGTGTGTTGTGCGAACAATTCTGTGTTAGTTAGCAACACGGTTGCATTTAGCGGGGGGCAGGATCCACAGAAATATACTGTCGTGAAACAGAGTGACATTGACAACGCAGCGGTACCATTCAAGCAACCGTTGTTGCAGGGCGCAACATCTGCGATCAACGGAATGCCGCATGCAAATGAACGATTTGTAGGGACACCGAAATGCACTGCCAATGTGACATCCAATCATAAAGCTGGTGATGCAGCCACGAGTGTGACTGTGCACGTGACCGCGACGTGTACGGGAGTGGTCTATGACCTGGTTGGCGCGGAAAACATCGCGATGAATTTACTCAAGGCTGAGTCTGAGCATGATACCGGTGGGGGGTATGCTCTGGCCGGTAAAGTAGTGACGACGGTAACGCAGGAGATTGCCAATAATAATGGGGCGGTCGTGTTCGTCAAGACGCAGGGAGTTTGGGTTGCCCAAATTGATGACGCGCGGAAGGCACAACTGGCGAGTCTGATTACTGGTAAAACGCAGAACCAGGCGAGTACGGCGCTGCTGGAGCAGAGAGACGTGGCTAAGGTTGACAGTATTACCGTATCAAGTGGGAATACCTTGCCGACGAATGCGCGCCAGATCACAATTGTCGTGCAGAATGTGCCCGGATTGCAGGGATTACAGGGTACCCCAACGACGAATGCGGGGGTGGGTACGGCTACTCCCACGAATACGCTTACGTCACCGGTTGTGAAGCCTTCACCCAATGTCACACCTGGAAAATAAGTTTGCTAGTAAAGGATAAAAGCGCTCGATGCTCTCTCTGGAAGGTAGACAGCTTGGAAATTATGATGTCATTCGCCGCATTCGTTCCGGTGGAATGGGAGCTGTCTACGAAGGGAAGCAGCGCACAGCGTTTGACCGGCGCGTAGCTATCAAAGTGATTCTTGGAAACTACGCCGCCGATAAGGAAATGCGCCGACGTTTTGTGCGCGAGGCGCGGACGGTCGCACGTCTACATCATCCCCACATCCTTCACCTTATCGAGTATGGCGATGAGCAAGGAATCCTGTACCTGGTGATGCCCTTTATCGAGGGAGGGACGCTGACAAGCTATTTGCGCCTATTTCCGGGCGGCCTGCCCGACCTCAACGAACTGGCCGGGATCTACCAACAGTTGCTCGACGCGGTAGAGTATGCCCATGATGAAGGGCTTATTCATCGTGACATTAAGTCTTCCAATGTTTTGCTTGAGCAGCGCCGCAGCGGCATACTACATGGTACCCAGCATGTTTACCTGGCGGATTTTGGGCTGGTACGTACGTCGAAACAGGCTGAATTAGAGCAGGCGGGATATTTATGCGCTTGGCGTATTGCTCTATCAAATGTTGACGGGTGAACTGCCGTATGATGATCCTGTCGAGGAACAGGTCATCCAGATGCACCTGACTGCGCCGGTGCCATTTCCGTCCGACAAGGATGCCTCTATACCTATCGAGCTAAGTGAGGTGGTACGAACTGCAATGGCAAAGCGTATCGAGGATCGCTACGCTAGCGTGGCAGAGCTGCGCCAGGCTTTTCTGGCTGCAATACAGGCGCAGACAGTACAGACAGTACAGACAGTACCACTGGAGGATGATGTAGTAGTTGATGAAGTAATGCCTCTTGCAGACCAGCCTATTTCCACGCCATCAGTACACTACGAGCCACCTGCACCAATGCTACTGGTTGAGCAACGGCATCACAAACTGGTCTCTGGGGCCGATAAATCGGCGGTGGGCGCGATAAATCGGCCCCTACATTTGCGTGGTGGACAGCGTACTCATGATAGACAGCATATGCGTGATAGACAGCGTATTACAGATGATGTACGACAAAACAGGCCGCGAACAACGGAGCCTATGCGGGGAGCGCATGGGAAGCGCAGGCGGTTTATCTTTTCCGTGATGGCGGTTATCATTGTGCTAGTGATGCTTCTCACATTGGTGATAGTGCCACGGTTGATGGGGATAAGTTTGTTTCCTGTAGGAGTTCCCCTCATTGGCGCTGATCCCACTGCTACAATTACCGTTGCTCCACAAGTAAAAAATCTCAATGACACCTATATACTGATGGCCTCACCGCAATTTAGCACGCCTGATGTCGCAACGCGCGAAATGCCTGCCCGCTCTATGCCGGGAACGGTTACAGATAGTCGCAGCGTTCAGACAACGGGATCAGCATATATTCCAGGTGCGCGGGCAAGGGGATACGTGCTTTTCGATAATAGCAGCGAAATGCCCATCACCGCGCCCGCGGGCTTGACGTTAACTACATCGTCAGACGTTACTGTAGAGACAACCCGGTCGGTTGAAGTGCCAGCACGACAGTATGGGCAGGACGGCACGGTTACCACTTCAGCAATTGCAGTCAATACGGGGTCCGCAGGTAATATTCCGGCCAATGCGCTCGACAATAGGTGCTGTGATGGCCTCAATGTGAGCAATCCTATGCGTTTTTCAGGGGGTGTCGATGGGCACGAGGTAGATGCTGTCAGGCAGTCTGATATAGATGGCGTCAGCGGCCCTTTGAGGGCAACGCTACAGCAACAGCTTTTGAAGCTGCTGTTGAAAAAGTTGGCACCGGGAGAAGTAATGGCGCAACTGCCCGTTTATAGCACGGTCGTTACGCCGAATTATCCAGTAGGGATACAGGCGAGCAAGGTAACTGTCCAGGTGACTGTCTCAACTAACGTTATCGTCTATAATCGCACGGTTGCCAGGAATATGGCCGTTCAATTGCTAAGCGGGCGGGCAGCGCAGACGCTGGGCAATAGCTACGTGCTGCAAGGTTCTCCCGCTGTGGGTGTCCCCCATGTATTTCAGCAGGGGAAGCATGGGTTGGTTTATCTCAGTGTGGCGGTGCGCGAAGGATGGATTTATACATTCTCGACGCAACAATTGGACCAGTGGAAGCAATCTATCAGAGGAGCATCATTGAACGCGGCGCTGGCTTATTTAAATGCTCAACCGGGTGTAGAGGCAGTACATATCCATCTTCCCTTTGGAACTGATCACTTTCCTGCAGTCGTTGATCAAATAAAGATTCTGGTGATGTGAGGTGCACAGATTGGCTGCCAGGGCGGGCACGAGGCGGGGCGACCAGGTAACTTGGCGGGGCACACAACGGGCGACCTAGCGGGCGACCCAAGGGTCGCCCCTACTGGGGGTGTGGTCTTGCAAAAGCTGGTAGAATAAGCAAGAGGGATAGGTGGCTATTATGAATGATAAGACGGAACCTGCTGTGGGCGAGATGCGCTTTTATAGTTCCATCCTTGAGGTGATGGGGAATACCCCGCTGGTACGCCTCAACCGGGTGGCCAGTGGTGTGCCGCCGATCGTCTTAGCGAAGATGGAGATGTTCAATCCTGGCGGAAGCGTGAAGGATCGCATCGGGCTGCCGATGATCGAATACTGTGAGAAGCTCGGGCTGCTGCGACCTGGTGGCACGATTGTCGAACCGACCAGCGGCAATACGGGGCATGGGCTGGCGATAGCGGCGGCGATTAAGGGCTATCACTGTATATTTGTGATGACCGATAAAGTGAGTGAAGAGAAGCGCAGCCTCTTGCGAGCGTATGGCGCCGAGGTGGTGATTTGTCCCAGCAGCGTTACTCACGAGTCGCCGGAGCACTATAAAAATGTGGCCCACCGGCTGGCTGCCCGAGATATGGCGGGACACGGCAGGTCGTATCACTGCATTTGTGGCGGGAATAGGCACCGGTGGCACGATTTCCGGGACGGGCCGCTACCTGAAAGAGCAGAATCCGCAGATAAAAGTTATTGGCGCTGACCCTCCCGGCTCGGTCTACTCTGGTGATACGCCTGGCCCGTACAAAGTTGAAGGTATCGGGATGGAGATATTCCCAAAGAATTACGACCCCTCTGTTGTTGATGAAGTGATTCGTATCGAGGACCGCGTCTCGTTCTACTGGGCGCGCAGGCTGGTGCGTGAAGAGGGGATCCTGACGGGTGGGTCGACAGGTACCGCCATAGGGGCCGCCCTCGCATACTCACGCCGTCTCACTGCCAATGACGTGGTGGTGGTTTTATTGCCTGATACCGGTCGCGGCTATCTGAGTAAACAGTTTAACGATACATGGTTACGAGAGAACGATATGCTCGTGCAAAGTGAGACAATGGAACCGACTTTGCGCGATGTGCTGACCTATCGCCGCAGTCACACGCGAACGATGCCACTGGTCGTCAGTGTGAGTCCAAACGATTCTATCGCGGACGCGGTAGAATTGCTGCGCCGCTATGGGATCAGCCAGACGCCGGTAATCGAAAATGGTCGCATGGTGGGGAGCCTGACTGATAACCTGTTGTTGCGCTATTTCTCCAGTGGTGAATCGCTGGCAGCGACGGCGGTGCGCAATATCCAGGGGCCGCCATTTCCCGAATTGCAAGCGGACGCACTGGCGCAGGAGTCTTATACCCTCTTCAGTAGCGGGCAATCGGCGGTGGCCGTGATGGATAGTGATACTCTGGAAGGCATTGTAACAAAAAGCGACTTGTTGGAGTTCTGGGCGCATAATCGCAGTGGGAAATAGGCATGTTGACACAAGAGAAGGACGGCTCTGGGCCGTCCTTCTCTTGTGTCAACAAGGATTTAGAAATGATACTCTGTAGAGGTTCCTGATGAAGCCCTATGAAGTTTTCGAGCATACGGCAGATATTGGACTGCAGGCATATGGGAGTACCTTGTCTGAACTTTTTATTCATACCGCCCAGGGTATGGAGAGTCTGATGGTCGCGCCGGAGCAGATTCGCATAGAGGTCAAGCGCGAGGTCGCGGTAAGCGGTCATGATGAAATCTCGTTATTGATTGCGTGGCTCAACGAACTGATCGTACTGTTTGATACTGAATACCTGCTTTTCAAAGAATTCGAGATAGACCTCATCACAGAGACGCATGTGCAGGGGCGCGCTGTCGGCGAACCTTACAACGCCCGGCGTCACGATCTGAGCAGTGCAATCAAGGCTGTTACCTGGCACGAGGCTGCAGTTGAACGGACGCCAGAAGGTTACAAGGCTCGTATTATCTTTGATATATAGGTCAACCACGCGGAGACCATTCTCAATAGTGAAGAGATTGTGTAAGGAAGATATCAAGTAAAAGAAATGGGGGACGTGCATGGGCGATAAAATCCCTTTGGAGCGTATGGACAACAATCGTTGGCGCATCCCACGGAGTTACAATGCGGAGATGCGTGTGCCTGGGATGGTCTATGCCGACGATGAGTTGATAGAACAGATACTGGCGGATAACGCGCTGCAGCAGGTGGCGAATGTGGCAACTTTGCCGGGCATTGTGGGCTATTCGCTGGCGATGCCGGATATTCACTGGGGCTACGGCTTTCCAGTTGGGGGCGTGGCCGCAACCGATGCGGAAAGCGGAGTGGTATCTCCGGGCGGTATTGGCTTTGATATCAACTGTGGCGTTCGCTTGCTGGCGACAGACTTATTGAACGAGCAGATTCGCGGGAAAGTCGAAAAGCTTGCCGACGAGCTGTTTAGCAACCTGCCATCCGGCGTTGGGGGCGCGGGAATGCGTGATTTGAGCGTCGCAGAGATGCGCAGTGTGATGGTACGTGGCTCGGCGTGGGCTATCGAAAATGGCTACGGCTTTGCCGATGACCTGGAGGTCACAGAGGAGCATGGTTGTTTAGCTGGCGCTGATTCCGATGCTGTATCGGAGACGGCAGTGCGGCGCGGTATGAAGCAACTTGGCAGCCTGGGCTCGGGAAACCACTTCTGCGAGGTACAGAAGGTCGATCACATTTACGATGAAGAGGCGGCCAGAGCGCTGGGGATTGGCCAGGTAGGTCAGATCGTGGTAACGATTCACTGTGGAAGCAGGGGATTCGGGCATCAGATCGCGGAAGACTATGTGAAGCTGGCGGAGTCTAAACAGAAGGACTACGGTTTCCACCTGGTTGATCGCCAACTGTCCTGTCTCCCTTTGCAGTCCGAGGAAGGGAAGGCGTACCTTGCGGCTATGGCGTGTGGAGCGAATTTTGCGTGGGCGAATCGCCAGTTGCTGATGTATGGTGTACGGCAGGCCTTCGCGAGCGTCTTTGGGCGTAAAGCGCGAGCTAAAGATGTGCCGATGGTTTACGATGTGTGCCACAATATCGCCAAGATGGAGGAGTACGAGGTGGGTGGGAAGATGCAGCGTGTTTGTGTTCACCGTAAGGGCGCGACTCGCGCCTTTCCGGCCGGGAACATGGAAATTCCTGAAAAGTATCGCGCCGTGGGGCAGCCCGTGCTGATTCCTGGTGACATGGGTCGTTATTCGTTTGTGCTGGTGGGGGCTCAGGGTTCAATGGAGGAGAGCTTTGGTAGTTGTTGTCATGGAGCAGGGCGTCGTCAGAGTCGCACGGCGGCCAAGAAATCGATGAGCAGCAAGGACTTGTTGAACCAGTTAGATGCACGAGGGGTGACGATACGTGTGCATAGCAAGAATCTGTTGACGGAGGAGGCTCCACAGGCCTACAAGGATGCACAGCAGGTGGTGAACGTGGTGCATAACGCGGGGCTGGCGAGGCTGGTGGCACGGTTGAAGCCGGTGATTGTGGTGAAGGGGTAAGTAGCCGAGTCAATAGGCTATAATAGTAAAGAACTACAACGGATACAGAACATTATTACGGAACATTGGGAACTACTCCAGGAGGCATGGAATGAGCATTTCACCCAATAAGATAGCGCAGGCAAAAAGTCTCTATTTTGATGCAGAGCGGATACATGTACTTCTTTCCGATGGCCGCGAGATTAGTGCTCCTCTCGAATGGTTTCCACGCCTGCGTAACGCTACTGACGAACAACGCCAACAATGGGAATTGATTGGCGGTGGTGTGGGAATTCATTGGGAGGCCATTGACGAAGATATCTCTGTCGCTGGCCTGCTGGGATTGCCGAATGATTAGCCTGTTGATTGCTTCCTTATTCCAAATTGTGTACCAGGCTGCCAGATATGCATGTAACACGTTTAGGAAGGATGTTCAGGCGCAAAAGGGCCTTCAGAAAACGTCTGAGTATGTAGTATACTCTTGATCAAAATTATGTGCCTGTCTTGTGCTATGCTGCAAGAAGGCTATCACAAGAGAGGTGAAGCGGTGTTAGCAAGTTATCCTTCGAAAAGAGCTATGGTTGTTTGCTGTGGCAGCGCCATGGAGATTGCCCGCCACAAATTGAAAATTCCAAAGAAGGATAACTTATGCTGCAGAATAAGAGGAGGCTCGACGCTACGCTTGTTTACCTGATATTCTCAGGTGTCGGTTCGCTCTCCTTTTCTAGTATTGCCACTGTCAATTTAGTCTATCAAGTAGAAGTTGCGAAGCTCAGTCCGCTTCAACTGGTGCTCGTCGGTACGGCACTTGAGGTGGTATGTTTTCTATGCCAGATCCCAACTGGTGTTCTGGCCGATGTTTATAGTCGACGCCTCTCTGTCATAGTGGGCCTCTTTATCCTCGGTGCAGGTTTTATCCTGGAAGGCTCCATACCCCTTTTTGCCACTATCGTGGTTGGACAGTGCCTTTTTGGCATTGGCGCGTCGTTTATGGATGGGGCAGAACAGGCGTGGATTACCGACGAAGTGGGTCAAGGCAGAGTTGGCGCTGTTTTTCTACGGGGGACGCAGGTGGGATTGGTGTGCGGTTTCTTTGGCGCGTTCATCAGCGTCGGACTTGCCAGTATCCGGCTCAATCTGCCGGTTATTGTAGGCGGCTCGATGAGCGTCTTACTCGCGGTCTTCCTGCTGTTCTTCATGCCTGAGCATGGCTTTAAACCAGTACCGAAAGGAGAGCGTAAGTCATGGGGAGAATTGGGTAGCACCTTCCGCGATGGTTTTCGCGTTGTGCGACGAAGTTCCGTGTTAATCAGCATTCTCTGTGTCGGGTTGTTTTACGGACTCTACAGCGAGGGGTTTGACCGGCTCTCGACGGCGCATTTTCTGGCGGACTTTACGTTTCCCTCGCTCGGGCAACTCAAGCCAGTGGTCTGGTTTGGTTTCTTCGCGGCGGCGGAGACGATCCTTTCACTGGTAGCTACCGAACTTGTCAAGCGTAGAGTCGACATCAACAACCAGAAGCATGTGATTCGCGCGCTGTTCATTATCAATACGATGATGATTGCCGGTGTCCTTGTCTTCGGACTTGCAGGGAATTTCTACCTTGCTGTAGCAGCCTACCTTGGTTTCGGCGTATTCCGTACGGTGAATCACCCGGTTTACACAACGTGGTTGACACAGAACACTGATGCTGGTGCGCGCGCAACGGTGATCTCGATGGGGGGCCAGGTGGATGCACTCGGCCAGATCGTTGGTGGCCCACCCGTTGGTTACATTGGCTCGGTGTTTTCTCTGCGCGCGGCGATGGTAGCGGTAAGCGCTATTCTTTCGCCGGTGCTGTTGCTGCTGGCTTATGCTGCTCGTAAGGGGAAGAGGAAGATTGTGGCTGTCGAGGTGGCAGAGGATGTGACAATGCCGGAGCTTGTCTGAGAGTGGTTGTCAGAGTGCGTAGGTATGTCGCGAGATATGCCTGCGCACTTTGTTTAGGGGGTCGCGGACTTATGAATATTTCTTGTCGAAATTTGAGATGAGGTATGCAATATGCTGCGATTATGCTATATTTACTTTGAAATTGGGTATACTATTGAGAGAGAAACCAAAGGAGGTGGTGCTATGAATGTCCGAACGTTTACTGCTGTAATATATAAAGAGGATGACTTATACGTTGCTGAATGTCCAGAAGTGGGTACTGCCAGTCAGGGCTATACTATCGAGGAGGCTATAGCTAATCTTAAGGAAGCAACTGAGCTATACCTGGAAGATTTTCCTTTGCCTGATGTTAGTCGGCCATTGGTAACCACTTTTGAGGCGACATATGCCGCCTAAGTTGCCTAGAGTCTCGGCTGAGGAGGCGATTCGCTCATTAGAGCGTTTGGGTTTTGTACAGATTAGACAGCGTGGTAGTCATGTTATCCTTAAAAAAGGAATTTCAACAGGAGATATTGGCTGTGTAGTACCTTTACATCGTGAACTCGCAATTGGGACGCTACGTAGCATATTGCGTCAAGCTGGAGTTACTCCTGAAGAATTTATTGAAAACCTATAAATATGAGGGTGAGCGATTAGCGATACTCACCCTCATTTTGTTTAGCTTTTGATTTACAATCGATCAAGGAATGACGTGGGTTTTGGACGGCTCATGAAAGTTTTCTGCCACGGATGTTACCACCCGTCTCGTCACAGGGGCAGATAAGACCATTGAGGTCGTGAGCTGACCGTGCGCCGAGAGTCTGTCGATCAGTGACTCCAGGTGCTCGACCGATGAAGCCATAACTTTCATGATGAGCGAATCGCTGCCTGTTACCCGATAGCATTCGAGTACCTCGGGGATCTCCTGGACAAAGGTTGCGAAGCGAGAACACTGATCTCCAGGAGAGGTGCTCATGCGAATAATGGCTGTAATGGGATAGCCGAGCTTCGACCTGTTTATCTCGACATGATAGCCGCTGATAATACCCGCGTCTTCCATTCTGTGAATACGCTCTGCGACCGCAGGCGAAGAGAGGCCAACGCGTTGCCCAAGCTCGCTGTAGGAAAGTCTCGCATTTTGCTGGAGCGCATGCAGGAGTTGCCAGCCAGTGTCATCAAGCAACTTTTCAATTTCTAAAGCCATATTGCACCTTTACCTTATTATTTTAACTTTTTCCGTAAAACTCCTTTACTTTTCTCTTTATTATACCATATTTGGCAAGTATAATTGTAGCAGGTGAGCAGACGAGATTTGAACTCGTGGCGCACCTGGGGAACAACCAATAGCGAATAAGGAGAAAATCATGATTACGATAATAATGTTTATAGCTCTATTCATAGTTCTGGATATAGCAGCTCTACGCTTGGGAGTTGATAGTACTGACACGGTTGCTAGCAGCGAGTATGATCGACGATGGCAATGGTATAATCATGTGACAACTCCCCACGACTAATGCCGGGGGCACTCTTGCCGTTTTTGGGTAGACAATCAGTTGGCGGTTTGTAAATGGTTTATCAGGGTCTCACGCCATGGCTCGTTCTGGCGCATCTAGACGAGGAAGGCGGTTGCCAGCGTTTGCACAACAGGCTCGTCCAGCATCACAAGGCTTTCAACGGCTCAACGCATGACCGATTTGGCCATGAGGATATCTGGCTTGCCAAGCCCATTCGCATCGGGCATTACGCCCACAATGACGTAGCCCAGCTTCTGGTAAAACTCGTAGGGATGCCGCTTCAGATTCTTGATGTGGGTCACGTGTTCCCAGACATGGGGAAAGAGATTGATCCCAGCAAGGGTGGTCTGCTGAGTGACGTCATCGGTGCCAAGGGTAATGGTCAGCCCATCACGCTCTTTCACGCGCTCTTCCAGGTCAGCCACCAAGGCACGCCCGATGCCTTGGCCTTGGTGGCTGACACGCACTACCAGGGGATGCAGTTCCCACACGTGGCCTCGATAGTGGCTGATGCCACCGATCCAGCCCAGTACTATCCCGTCCTCATCGAGGGCGACCCGGCTGATGCGCCCTGCTGCAAAGGATTCTCGCACTTCCTCCAGAGCAGACTCCGGGTCCGGCCAAGATCCTGGCCAGTTGGTAGCAAAGCCCTCCACCAACAACGCTGCAATCTGGCGGATGGCTGATTCATTATCAGAACGAAGATCAACAATCTGCATGTCTCTATTCCCCCTCTGTTACTTGTCTAAGGATAGCACATATACAGGAGGGCTGGGTACGAGCAAACCACTGCGAGCGGCTGCTGGATAGATCCTCGACCTCTCATTCGTGCGATGGGTGGCTCTAAAGATCTTTGCTCATGGAGGGCTTCCCTGGATTGATCCAGTAGTCTTCTTCAAGCCGAAGGCCTTCCTCATCTAGATGCGTAAGCCAATTCCTGGCGTGAGACCCTGTTTATCCAAGAAGAAATAGATCTTTATTCTTCCTGTGCTCTCACCGTTACGATGTCGTTTCTAGCTGCCCAGATTGTAAATCCCAGAATTCAGTGAGGTAATTTTCTTTACAATTATCTGAGGTAACGGGTATGCTTGAGAGAAGGTACTGGTGGCCCTTTTTATGCAAGGATGTCGCACTCATCATGGCAGAACAAGTGATACCGCTCACAACCCTCTCTGAGGCGCAACGGAGGCAAGCCCTCGAACGCTTTGCCGTGTTGCGCCCTGCCCTGGAAGAAGGGGTCTCGCAGACGCAGATTGCCCGTGACCATCAGATGGCTTTGAGTACCGTGCAGCGCTGGATCAAATCATATCGAGAGAAGGGGCTAGCTGGACTGGCTAAGGCCCCTCGCTCAGACAAAGGCAAGTCTCGCAGTCTGCCAGAACAAGCGATCACCTTGGTGGAAGGACTGGCTTTGCAGACGCCTCCACGTTCAGCCGCTGCGATTCATCGCCAGGTCGTTGAGATTGCTGGAGCACAAGGATGGAAATCACCCAGCTATGAGCGGGTGCGCCTGATTATCAAAAGCCTCGATCCCGCCCTCGTGACCCTTGCCCATCACGGAGCCGCTGCCTATCGCGAGGAATTTGATTTACTCTACCGGCGAGAAGCCACCCATGCCAATGCCATGTGGCAGGCCGATCATACGCCATTGGACGTGTGGCTGTTGGACGAAGCAGGCAAACCGGCCAAGCCCTACCTCACCGCGATCGAAGACGATTACAGCCGGATGATCATGGGGTATCGACTCAGCTTCCAGCCAGCCACAGCACTCACGACTGTATTGACTCTTCGTCAAGCCATCTGGCGCAAAGAAGACCCCCGCTGGTCGGCCTGTGGCATACCCAGCGTTTTCTACACCGATCATGGCTCAGACTTCACCAGCAAACATATGGAGCAGGTAGCGGCAGATATCGGCATGGAGTTAGTTTTTTCCGAAAAAGGCGTGCCCCGCGGGCGCGGCAAGGTGGAGCGTTTCTTCCGCAGCGTTGATCAGCTCTTTCTGCAAGACGTGTCTGGCTATGCCCCAAAGGAATATGCTGAGGCAGAGGCGACACTCACCTTACCGGATTTTGAGCAGCGCTTTCGGACGTGGTTGCTGGAAGACTATCATCGCCGGGTCCATAGCGAAACGGAGCGCCAGCCCAAGGATCGGTGGGAAGCAGGCGGCTTTGTGCCTCGGATGCCCGCGTCCCTTGAACAACTCGACCTGCTGCTCTTAACGGTGGCCAAGACGCGCCGAGTCCAGCAAGATGGCATTCATTTCCAGAACCATCGCTACATGGACATTACCCTGGCGGCCTTTGTCAAGGAAGAGGTCTTGATACGATACGATCCTGCGGATATGGGGAAAGAGATCGAACAGGCTCGCACAGTTCGCCGCAAGCAGGTTCGAGCAGAACTGAGTACACGAGAGGCCATGGTCAATCGGTATGTAGAGATGCACCACGCTCCGCCTCCTGCACCCAAAACGGTGGTGGCAGAACCCGCGCCGGTCGAAGCGCGGCCACGACTCAAGAGGTACATCAATGACTAACCAGGATGGAGGGAATCCTCAAAGCTTTGTGGCGACGAAAAGTTATCGTCGCTTCGGCGAGATGTGCGATGCCTGTCGGCGTGCTCGTGTGGTAGGTCTGGGATATGGTCCCCCAGGGACAGGCAAAACCGAGTCCGCCAAACAGTATGCGCAATGGAACCTGTTCAAACCGTTCTTGCCCGAAACCCTGATCACCTTCACGGGACGCAATGCCGTGGACGACCTGTATCCTTACCGACCGCTGACCTTCGCTTCCGCTCCTCTGGACACGTCCATGCAGCAGTGCCGCACGGTCTTTTATACGCCTCCGGTTTCCGCCTCGGTCGCACGCATTGAAAAACAGGTGTTGACGTTGTTTGCAGCGTTTTCCTATCTGGTGGAGGCTGCCAATCAGCACCATCAGGGCGAGCGCGAGTTTCTGGTGACGCACCGCTATACGCCCCTGATCGAGTTGTTGATTGTCGATGAAGCCAACCGGCTCAAGGATGCTGGATTGGAACTCATCCGCGATTTTGCGGACCGTGGGGAGTTCGGCCTGGTGTCGACTTCGCATGCCCGGCCTGGAAAAACGCCTAATGCGCGTCCCCCAACTCTATTCGGGGGGTCGGCTTTGCTCATGAGATGGAGCCATTGTCCGACGACGAGACACGCGATTTTCTGGAGAAGCGCTGGAGTCATCGGGTCAAGGCGTATTCCGACGATTTCACGGATAAAGAAGCGGTTGCCGCGCTTCTGCGCATAACGCGTGGGAATATTCGCCTGATTGAACGTCTCATGCTCCAGGTGGAGCATGTGTTAGTCGCGAATCAGATCCAAGTGGTGACGAAAGAGGTAGTAGAGACCGCACGTCAGAATCTCATCATCGGGCTGGATTGAAAAGAGATCTATTGATGAGCTGTCTCAAAATCGTTCGTTTGTTGTGACAAAGAGAGATACAGCTCATGCTTGCGGCGCTTCCCTCCCCCTTTATCATTTCCCCATTCTTCTCAAATCATGCTAAATTGCATTTTTCCACTGCCATACGTTTTTTCATTTCACCTGGCTTAGGATCGTGATTCCGAGCTTGCGTTCTCATATCGGTAAACTATTGTACGTTCCATCCTACGCAGCGTGGGGTTGACCTCCTGCGCGCGGTAAAGGACCCGCCACCATAACGGGAATCGGGAAAACGCGACCAGTTCGCTTGGTCTGAATTCCTTGATCAGTTCAAGTTTTGGCTCAAGCTGCTTGATGTCCTGGGGATCATCAAGGCCCCATTTGTAGGCTGCACCCGTGCCCCCGACGTTCGAGCCCGCTCTTTTCACAATCCACGGATTGCAGATATCGAAGATCATCTGACCGCCGGGGAAGTGAGCGACCACCGCATTGAGGAGCGCTTTCACCTCTGTTTCGCTCAGGTAGTGCAGCACCCCCTCGGCGATAAGTAGCCCGGGCCGGTCCCGTGGGACCTCGTCCAACCAGCGCAAATCCTCCAGCGGTGCACCGATCAGGTGATAGGCACCCCGTTCGGGGAACAGTTGGCGGCGCAGGTCGATCACATCGGGGTAATCCACGTCGAACCACTGGACATTAGCAGGCGGATCGACTCGGAAAACACGGCTGTCCATGCCGCAGCCCACGTGGAGCACGGTCGCATCCGGGTGATCTGCCAGATAGCGGTTCGTGAGCAGATCAAAGGTCGCGGCTCGCGTGGCGACGATGGTACATCCAATCTTGCTCCACAGGCTCCACGAGCCCACTCCCCTGTAGTGCTTGCCGATGTCGTAATCAATATGCCGCATCGCTTCTTCTGCCCACGGGTCGCGCAAGATGGGATTCTTCCATTGACTCTGGATAGCTCGACCGTTCAAGGTCATGAGCATCGTTTCTTTTTCTTTTGTGAAGTGGATCTTCTCAGGTGTCATTGGTTGCTCCTTTTAGTAAACTGTGCCTGCGCCTCTTCGATTTTCCGGCGCATTATCGCTTTCCCTGCTTCGAGGTTCGCCCCCGCTTTCGGCGTGAGCAAGCACTCGCAAAGCTCGGCCACCGTTTCCACTAACTCATCAAAAGATGGCTGGCTCGACCTGTTGGAGTCATCGAGAGGTGCCTTCGTGTGAGAAGAGAGAGCGGCAAGGATGGAAGGAGTCAGCGCATCCAGGATGAAAGCCATGGCTCTCGTGTTGATGTCCTGACGAACGACTCCGATCTCTTGCATGGCCTGGAGATACTCCCGTGTCGGACCAGGATCAGGCGGCCAGGAGGCGAAGAAATTGCCTGGTCTGGAGAGATATTTGCCAAACGTCTGCTCATCTCGCGTATACATCGCAGTCATCAATGGTAACTGCTTGAGGGCAGCGAGCAGACCCCGATAGACGCTGGCGACCGTGCCTCCCAAAGGATCACTATCGAGATAGCGATTCCAGACTTCCGCATAGATGTTCAATTCCCGAAGCAGAAGGGCTTTTATCAATGCATCCTTTGAAGGAAACAAGAGATAAACCAGTCTGCGGTTTAAGCCGACAGCATCCGCCACATCGCTCATCGTCACTTTGTTGTACCCATGCCGAAGCAGCAGTTCAACCGTCACATCTAAGATGGCCCGTTCGCGTTCTTTCTCATCAATCCCCATGATTTCTCGCTTTCACAAAATTTGTTCATTCGTTACTCATTGTAGACTCGCTTTCGTTGGGTGTCAAGACTTCTGGCAGTTTCTCCGATACATCCTTCATAGAGAGGCCATCTCCTTCATTCCCTCATCCTACAAAGGCAATTGATGCGTCTCGAAATCGACCGTTTTCTGAGACAATCTGCTCAGCTTTTCTAGCGTCGTAGCGCGTCACTTCCGCAAGCACAGAACTTCCCCTTGACGAATCTCAAAACTCATCTCATAATCAGAATCTCAAAAAGTCGGGCCATTGACGGGAAACATGAGACAAAAGGAAGAGTTTATGAAGATTGGGTATGTTCGTGTCTCCAAACAGGAGCAAAACGAGGGATTGCAGATCGACGCACTCAAAGAAGCGGGTTGTGACAAATGGTTTCTTGACAAGATGACTGGGTCGAAGGCTGAGCGGAAAGGACTCACCGAGGCACTGGCGTATCTACGGCCAGGAGATACGTTCGTGATCTGGAAGCTGGACCGGGCTGGACGCTCGTTGACTCACTTGATTGAGTTGCTCAAAGGTCTCAAAGAGCGCGGCATCGAGTTCATCAGCCTGACCGAGCCGATCGACACGACGACTCCGGGCGGGAAGCTCATCTTTCATCTCATGGGGGCACTGGCTGAATTTGAGCGCGATCTGATTCGCGAACGCACCAATGCAGGGTTAGCGGCGGCCAGGGCAAGAGGACGCGTCGGCGGACGACCAAGAAAGCTCAAGACCAATGGCAAAGTGGCTCTGGCTCAGCGGATGTTTGCTGATCAAAGTCACTCCATCTCGGAAATTTGCGCAGCATTGGGAATCTCCCGCGCAACGCTCTATCGCTATGTGAAAGAGGCGACCTCTTCAGTGTCAGACTCGTGAGTTGAAAGGGGAGGCGATCTGTTCCCTACTCCTACCTCAGATAATTATACAGAAATTACCTCACTGAGTTTTGTGATTTACAGTCACTATTGCATCCATGGAACCATCCTTATAATAAGTAATAGTGGGAATCGACCAGTACGCCGAGGGGATAGAGGTTTTCCCCATTCCACTCGCCCGCGAAATCGACGGGATGGCCTCCGGAGAGGGCAAGGAGACGCCAATGGTCATCGTTGGTAAGCGGAAGAACCGATCCGCTGCTATCGCGAATATACCATTGTTTCCCTTGCTTCCCTTTGTCATGACAAACGGGTATTGCATCTTTCAAAGTACAGAGGAAGCGCTCTTGCCATGGTTGGCGCGCCAGTATTGATGCCACCTGCCTCAAGAATTCCTCGATGGTATTTGTACCAGGGAGACGATCTTGCAGAGGGAAGATCTCACCGTGGCGCGCTTCAATACGAGCGCGTTGTGGCGCGGCGCCGGGCCAGAAGGTCAGATCTGCATCTTGACGGGAACCCAGGGGAAATACCTCTGCGAACGGCGTCTGTCCAAAGGCGTACTGCAAGACCAGGGCGGTGCGCCTC
>VBHI01000275.1 GCA_005881495.1 Chloroflexota bacterium | reverse complement strand
AAAGGAACACTATAATCAAAAACAGGGGCACAGATATCATGAGAATGAAAAACTCCATCTCTTTCCCTCCTCGTTCCTTTGCACGCATGCGTTCGTTCGTGTGCCTTTTTCTGTAACGCATGAGTGCGTGCCTATTATCTCCATTACTCAGCAGGATTCTTCACCGCAACCGCACCTACATCCGTCACTTTCTTCAGCTTAAAGACGTAGAAAAGAAACCAGAGCGAGGGCACAACAATAATCAAGGCGATAATGATGCCAACGAGCAAAAACACCTGGGTCTCCTGAGGGCTGGATGCGTTTACCGCTGTCACATCCGGTGGGATGATATAGGGATATTGTGACACCCCCCACGAAAGAAGCAG
Organism: Chloroflexota bacterium; assembly: GCA_005881495.1. Next base: position 5,946 of record VBHI01000275.1, on the reverse strand, counting down.
GAATGCCGCTTCAGCGACGATCAACACACGTGCCCACCTGTAGCGCCTGAACCACAACGCGGCCGCCGCTGCCACACCGACCAGCATGGTCACAATCACCACGGGGATGGCTTTATCCAGCAATCCATTCCAGAGAAACGCTGCCTCCGATGGCGCCAGGATCAGGCCAAGCAGACCAAGAGCGGCGGTCAGCGCGACCGCAATCAGCCCGCGTCGACGAAAGGCCTCGACCAGTTCGGTATCTCCTTTCGCGGTGGCCTCCACCGTCATATAGATCGCGGCGATGGTCACACACAGCGTCAATGCCATAGCTCCGATGGTCACGGTAAAAGGCGTGAACCAGTCCGATCCAATATTCGTGACAATCTGGCTTGTGTTTTGAATCTGGACGTGGCCGCTGGCAATGGATGCTGCCGCCAGTGCCAGGAAGAACGGGGTCATGGCGCTGGCCACACTAAAAATGCGGCTCAAGATCCTGACGTTCTGACTTCTTCTAATAATGCCATGCATTTTAAATGCGAAGGCCGAGCCACGCAAAACGATGCCGATCACCGCCAGCATCAGAGGGATGAAAAGCACCACATTGATGGCAGCAAAAGCCGGTGGAAACGCCGTGAAAAAGACCACCAGCAGGAAAATCAACCACACATGATTGGATTCCCATACCGGGTCTATGGACTCATCGATCAAGGCGCTCTGGCGTGGCCCACTCTCTCCAAAGGCAAACAGCTCTAACATCCCCCCACCGAAGTCGGCGCCTCCAGTGACCGTGTAGATGATTAAGGCGAGCCACAGTATACTCAGCAGCACATCAGCTATTGTCATAGCAACACCAACCTTTCCTCAAACGGTCGACGGCTCAGCGGGGTTCACAGCTGTGACTGTGGCCCACTCCATCTTCGGCAGCGGCTGCCGCGCCAGGCGCAGTAGCAGGACAATCAAGATGATCGACATCAGGATATAGGTGATGGTAAAGACTCCAAACGTGAAATTGAGATACGGGGCCGTGGTGACGGCGTCACTGGTGCGCAGGAAATTATAGATGACCCATGGTTGACGCCCTTCCTCGGTGACGACCCAGCCACATTCGACAGCTATGAAGGCCATCGGTCCACACAGGATAATTCCCCATAATAACCACCCGTATTCAGGAATCTTGCCTCTGCGCACGAAGAAGATGATCCAGAACACGAAGGCCACGAGCATCATAAACGTCCCAAACAGCACCATCAAATCAAAGGCTATATGGATGATGACAATCAAGGGATCGCTGGGTCGATCATTGGCAGGAACAGCGTTCAACCCTTCAACCGTGGTATTCGGACTGAAGCCAACCAGGAGACTGAGGCCATCAGGAATGACCAGCCCATTGGTATACCAGGATTGCTGTGGGACATTGGGGATGCCCATCAGGTGCAGTGGAACGTCTTTGGAGGTGTTGTAGACGGCCTCCATAGACGCAAGTTTGACCGGCTGCTGCGTTTCCAGGCTGCGCGCAATGGCGTCCCCAGCGATCATCTGCAAGGGGATGGAAACCAATCCAAGGGTCAGGCCGAGCAGCATGGCTTTACGGTGATATTCATCCCGCTTGCCGCGTAAGATCGCGATCGCATAGACGGTGGCCACCCCAAAGCCAATGCCGACAAAAGAGGCCAGGATCATGTGCACGACCTCGTAGGGCTGGGCGGCGTTGAAGATGGCCTGGAAGCTATTGATGCCGGTAAGTTTCCCATTTTGCACCTCAAAGCCGGCGGGTGTGTTCATCCAGGAGTTCACCGTGACGATGATGAGGGCGGCGAAAATGCCAGAGATCCAGATGGGGAAGGAGCAGATCCAGTGAACACGCGGCGAAAGACGATCCCAGCCGTAGAGGTAGATGCCCACAAAGATGGCTTCAACGAAGAAGAAGATGCCCTCAATGGCAAATAAGGGACCCACGATGGCGCCGGTATAGTTGATATAGGTCGGCCAGAGCAGACCGAGTTCAAACGAGATCACCGTACCGGAGACAGCGCCAATGATAAAGATCAACGCGACGGCTTTGGACCAGCGACGTGCAAGGAGCATCCAGACGGGATCTTTGCGCCAGAGAGCGAGACCCTCGGCGATGCAGAGCATCAACGGCATACCCATGGCCAACACGACGAAAATAATATGGAATGCCAGTGAATTGCCCATCTGGACACGTGCAGCGATTAAATTCGACATAGACATTCTCCTTGTGTATGAAAACGCATATTCGGCGCCAGTTCATCGACGCATCTGGCCGACCTGGCAATAGCCTTACCCTACCACTTAGTCGAATATTTGGAGGCGGTTATCTATGTACGTGCCTCCATACGTAAAAAAACACTCAGTATCATTATTAGTGTACTGGCCTGGGAACAACTAGTCAACACTCAAATACACTGTTTTGCTCGCTTCTACAGATAACGACATGAGATCCGGTCGGGTTTTACCGGTATGTTTTCACTAGTTCATTTGTTCTTTCTCTATGAGTGGTAGAGCAAAATAGTGTCAGTAGTGTAAATACACTATATGGGCCAACTACATCATGTAATGGAAGAAGCACTTTGCTCAAAAATAGTGTGTTCATGGGATGTGTTTCGCTCCTCAGATCATTATACTGTAAGCAGGGATTTACATTGTTTTTCCAGCGAGATCATTTGATTGTAAGGAAACAAGAGTAAAGTTGAGCAGTGTTTGACTGAGAAAGGTAAGAAAAACAAACATGGTACAGTCTCTCCCCCAGGCAGGAACCTACCTGCCTATTGAGGACCATGGGATCATTGGTGATCTTCATACGGTCGCTCTAGTCGGCAAAAATGGCACGATTGACTGGTGCTGCATTCCCGCTTTTGATGCACCAAGCATCTTTGGAGCCTTGCTCGATGCTGAAAAAGGCGGCTTCTTCAGTATCGCACCACAGAACACGCCCGAGATGAGGCAAAATCAGTACTATCTCCCAGAAACGAATATCCTGATCACACGCTTTTTCACGCTCGATGGCGTCGGTGAGATCACCGATTTCATGCCGATTCAGCCTGCAAAAGAACACACGAGGCACCACCGCATCATACGCGCCGTTCGCGTCGTGCGTGGCTCATTGACGTTTGAATTGACCTGTCGCCCTGCCTTTAACTATGCGCGAGACACGCATACCGTTCATCTTTCACCACACGGAGCGGCCTTTCGGAGCACAGATGTGAGTTTGGGGTTATTCTCTTCAGTTCCCTTAGAGGAAGACAGCCACGATGGTGTTCATGCTACCTTTACTCTACAGCAAGATCAATGGGCCTATTTTCTCTTAGAAAGCACAGGCGATCAAGAAAGTGAACCGCCGCATCTCTCGCCTGCGCAGTATCAGAAAATACTGCAGGAAACAAAACACTATTGGCGCACCTGGCTCGCACAGTGCCGCTACCAGGGCCGCTGGCGTGAGATGGTGAAGCGATCAGCCCTGGCCTTAAAACTCTTGACCTATGCCCCAACTGGTGCGATTGTGGCCGCACCAACCACGAGTTTGCCTGAGAGTATGGGGGGCGAGCGCAACTGGGATTACCGCTATACCTGGCTGCGGGATTCCGCCTTAACCATCCACAGCCTGCTCCTGCTCGGCTTCCACGAGGAGGCAGAGGCGTTTGTAGGCTGGCTGCGGGCACGAGCTTCTGAGTTGAAGGAGGATGGTTCTTTGCAAACCATGTACACCATTCACGGTGGACACGACATGACGGAGATCACCCTGGATCACCTGGACGGCTACCGTCACAGTCGCCCGGTACGCATTGGCAATGGCGCCTACACGCAACTGCAGCTCGATATCACCGGTGAATTCCTGGATGGGGTCTATGTGTATATGCGCAAGCGGGGTATCTACTACGGTGGCTGGCTCTATGTACAGCGTCTCCTCAATTGGCTAGAGAAGAACTGGCAGGGCGGAGATGAGGGTATCTGGGAGGTACGCGGCGGCAGGAGAGCCTTCGTGCACTCGCGCGTGATGTGTTGGGTGGCCTTTGATCGGGCCATCCGTATGGCACAAGAACAGGGCTTGCCAGCTCCACTTGATGAGTGGAGAGCTACTCGCGATACCATGTACAATGAAATCATGGAAAAAGGGTGGAATGAGGAAAAGCAGAGCTTTGTGCAGTACTATGGCAGTGATGCCGTCGATGCCAGCGCCTTACTGATCTCGCTCACCGGCTTTACGGCTGAGACCGATCCGCGCATCGTGCATACCATCGAGCGTATTCAGCGGGAATTAATGCACGAACCGCATGTCTATCGCTACCGAGTGGACACAGCGGCAGACGATGGGCTCAAAGGAGTTGAAGGAACGTTTTCGATCTGCAGTTTCTGGCTCGTAGAGGCTTTGACGCGCGCGGGAAAACTGGAAGAAGCCAGGCAAAATCTGGAACAGATGCTCACCTATGCCAACCACCTTGGTTTGTACTCAGAGGAGGTTGGTCCTGTCGGTGAGGCGTTTGGGAACTTCCCTCAGGCCTTTACGCATCTCGCCTTGATCAGTGCCTGTCACGCCCTGGATCAAGCATTGGATGGAGTCTAATCCGCTCGATTGTGACTTGTGAGAATGCACCGGAGCGCTTGTTGGGAAGTCGGCACCTATTCGAGACGATGATGAAAATGCAGCCAGAAACGAGGTTGCGTCTCTACCGCTGCGCGGTCAACTGGCTGCATGGAACGACTTGCCAACGGCGCTCGTGCGTCTACTGTTACTCAGTCAGTCCCAACGAGCAGCGTGCGCTTCGCACAGGCAAGACGAAAGCGAGAACAATCTCATGACAGATGAGCAGAACCAGATGCCTTCTACAGGAGACCAGTCTATAAGCAACCGTCTCTACACAGCAGACGTGGGCCAGGACCTGGCGCTACATACGACCACTATTTCGCTCTCTTCTACTGATCAGAGCAACTCCTCACGCAATACACTTGTCTGCATTGCCCCTGAGTTCGGCAGCAATATGTACCGTTTTCGTGTCGGTGAGCATGATCTTATGTACACTGACCAGGTACTACTCAAAAATAAGAACTATACTGGTAACTTTGTCCTCTGGCCGTTTCCGAACAGAGTACGTGACAAGCGCTACACCTATCAGGGACAGATGTACTCGCTTGAAGATGTACAGAGGCCAGGAAACGATGCCGCGCTCGTTCACGGTTTGGTCTTTGATAGACCCTGGCAGTATACTCAGCCTGTCATTGGTCCAGATGCGGTAAGCGTCACCACCTATGTTGATGTCAATAATGAGAGTCCTTACTATACGGGATACCCCTTCGATAGCCGGTTGTCCCTGACGTATACGCTCTCTGGGACGGAACTAACCGTTACCTATGAGGTACACAATAAGAGTTCTCGTGCGCTGCCATTTGGCTTTGCCTTGCATCCCTACTTTTCTACTTTTGCAGACAAGCACGACGTATTCATCAGCATCCCAGCACAAGCTGTTATGGAAGCAGATGACGAGATGCTCCCGACAGGGAGAATCTTTGATATCAATAAGGTGATGTATGCCATGTATGACCTGCGTGAGCCTACTCCGGTGGCCTACCTCAAGCTCGATCATGTCTATACGCGTCTCAACAAGCCTGCGCTCAGCATTTTAGACTACAAAAAGCTTGCGATGCAGCTTCACGTATCGGCCACAGACGACTTCACTCACGTTGTGATCTTTACACCTGAACAAGTTCCCTACATCTGCATTGAGTATCAAACATGCTCGACAGACGCCATCAATCTACATCATCAGAGCCCCGCTCTTCGAGAAGCAGCTCATCTTCTCGAGGTGCAACCTGGCGCAACATATAGTGGAGCTCTACATTATACCATTGTATTTACTACATAAGTAGCAGTAAATACGACGGGTTCTCTATCCTTCCGGGGGAAATTCCATTCCTGTAGGGGCGAGAGTGGTGAGGAGTGGCGGGGTG
>VBHI01000274.1 GCA_005881495.1 Chloroflexota bacterium | reverse complement strand
CAGGGAGACGACCTGGTAGATAGACCACGCGTGGAGGCCTGGTAACAGGTGAAGCGAAGTGGCCCTAATGATCGAACGGCTTGTTGCTTCTTGTCTTTCTTGTGGTGGTTCTTTCCAACCAGGCGAGACGAAAGCGACGGAGAGAAGGGGTGGGAGTGCAGCAAGGGAGGAGGGCTTTCCTTCCTCGGCTTCTCGCTCTTGGTCTCGGCAAAATTGAGGTAATCCTTTCAGTATTGTTTATTAGGACGCAAGCAATTGCGTCCTTTGTGTTTTTGGGCGCGCACAGCTTATTTCGCTATTGACTCTATCCTCTATCATTGGGGTAAATGGGCAAAGATGTCCGCCCGGCTTTTTCGCTGAAATAGACATTTGGGAAAGCTATAACTCATGCTTATCGATTTTCATACGCATATCTTTCCGCCGGATATGCAACAACATCGAGAGCGCTATTGCGCGCGTGATCCATGGTTCGACAGTCTGTATAGCAATCCACGTTCGCGGATTGCTACCGCGGAAGATTTGATCGCGGAAATGGACGAGACGGGCGTTGATGGCTCAGTGACATTTTCGTTTGGCTGGACTGACACAGGGCTGATCGAAGAAACGAATGATTATGTCATTGACGCCATGCGCCGCCATCCTAAGCGTATCTATGGCATGGCGGTTTTGCAACCAACGGCTGGTACTTACGCTATACGCGAACTGGATCGCTGCGCACGGGCTGGGATGGTTGGCCTGGGTGAGTTGATGCCCCATGGTCAAGGCTATAAACTGAGCGATATTGATCTGCTCAACCCAATTATGGACGTAGTACGCCAATATCAGTTAATCGTACTCTCGCACTGCAGCGAACCAGTAGGTCATATTTATCCGGGCAAAGGAGATGTAACGCTGGAGGATGTCGTTGCTTTCCTGACGGCTTATCCCGATGTGCGCTTTGTAGCGGCTCACTGGGGAGGCGGCTTACCTTTTTACTGCCTGATGCCGGAGATACAGCGCGTTACGGCCAATGTGTGGTATGATACAGCCGCGACTGCTTATCTCTACCGCAATACCATTCTGCCAGTAGTAGCAGAACTGGTTGGCGCGGACCGCATTCTTTTTGCCAGTGATTATGGCCTCTTGCGTCAACAGCGCATCATAGACTATATAGTACAGTCCGGTCTAGATAGTGATGCGGTAGAGAAGGTGTTGGGCGGCAATGCACAGAGCTTGCTTGGTTTGTAATGGCTAGATAATGGGACCCGATTCACGTATGCGAGTTACCTCATTGGGCAGTGGTAGTAGCGGTAATGCACTGCTGGTGGAAGCCGGACCGCGAGGGCGTACAAAGTTACTGGTAGATGCAGGATTTTCGAGCCCCATTCTCATCGAACGCCTCCGCAAGGTGGGTGTCCATCCCAAGGATTTGCGTGGTGTATTAGTTACGCATGAGCACATCGACCATGTCCTCGGCTTACCTGTGCTGATGAAGTACTACTGTATTCCTGCCATTAGCGCTCCCGCTACGCTTGCGGCTATCCAGCAAAGCTCCGCTACCTGGCCTGTAGACCAGGAGACTTTAGTGAGTCCCATTGAATATAGCAGACTCGTTGAACATACTTCTCTTATGCAGGTGGGGTCTCGCCGTATGATCGGTGATATTGAAGTAGTATCATTTCCAGTTTCTCATGATGCCGTTGATCCATGTGGCTATCTTCTTTCTGCCGGCGGCTGCCGGATTTGTATCGCTATCGATAGCGGCGAGGTAACATCTACCATGCTTGAAGCGATGCACTACGCCGATCTGCTGATTTTAGAGTCCAATCATGATCGTGAGCGACTAATACGCGGTCCCTATCCTTATGCTTTGAAGCAACGCATCCTCAGCGCCACGGGGCATCTATCTAACGACCAGGCAGCAGATGCCGTACTGCAAACCTGGCGTACAGATAGTGTGCGCTGGCTGTGGCTCTCGCATCTCAGCCGCACGAACAATACCCCTAAGCTTGCGCTCCAGGGTATGGTGAATCGCCTGGAAGAAGCCGGGGCTAACCTTGCGCAAGTACACATCAGCATTTCGCCACCTGGCATGGGTGGTGTGTGGGACTCCACCCAGCTGTGGGAAAGCCCTGCTTTGTGGGAGATGCAGCATTGAAATCACGCTCTGTTTTAAACGTACTTTCTACGAAATAGTGACTAAAGATATGGTTTGTGCTATCCTTATTAACGTTTCGAGGTGTTTATCTATAATAAGGAATTTCTTATTAATGCTAACATTAACAAGGACATGAGAAATGATCGTAAGGTGCTTTCGGAGGATAAGAAGGAAGATAAGACTGAGTTTTTGAGGTAGAACCCACATTCCGCAGTTTGATTGACAGTTTTTAGGAAAATTGGTAGTGTGGAGTCCACTACAGTGGAGGACTCCCGATGACAACAACCGAAAGCTACATGAATGAACGGCTCGACCACCTGGGGATTGTGGCAGGCGTGTGCCAAGAGATTGGTCTTGCGGCGTGGCTGGATGCCCAAGACCCGGGAAATCGGCAACAGGTGAGCGTGGGAACAGCAACGGTTGCAATGATTCTGAATGGATTGGGGTTTAGCAATCGACAATTGTATTTGGTGCCGCAGTACTTCGCGAACAAACCGGTCGAGCCTTTGCTGGGTGCTGGGATGAGTGCGGACATGCTCAATGATGATTGTCTGGGTCGCACATTGGATTGGTTGTACGCCCACGATCCGACGAAACTGTTTGCTGGGATCGCCAGCCAAGCGCGGCAGGCCTTTGGTATCACAGCCCGTCAGGTGCATGTGGACACGACTTCCTTCTCTGTCATCGTGCGCACCTCGGCTTCAGAGCAGGGAGCACGGGCTTCATTGCAACGGCAGGTCAGCGGTGCTGAGGCTAGTTGGGAGCGGAAGTGCTGGCATCTGGGCGCGTGGCGCTTTGCGTGTGAAGCAGATGCACGGGCGGCCTTGGAGCGGGAACTGAAGGGCAAGCCGATGTGGTTGGAGATTGACCATGAGATCGTCGCTCATGCTCGCCATGCAGGCAAGGGGCGTCCGCGCAAAGAGGATAACCCTACGACCTACCAGTGGCAGATCGTGGCGACCGTGACCGTCGATCAACAACGGGTGGACGAAGAAGTCTTGCGCAAGGCTTGTTTCATTGTCGGGACCAATGAACTGAAGAGCGAGCAGCTCTCGGATCAAGAGTTGGTGACGACCTACAAGGATCAAGGGGGGGTCGAACGTGGCTTTCGTTTTCTGCGCAGATCCGTTGTTCCTGGCTTCCTCGGTGTTCGTCAAGAAACCAGAGCGCATCATCGCGCTTCCGCTTGATCATGGTATTGTGCTTGCTGGTCTATCGTTTAGCCGAATACCGGCTGCGAGCCCGTCTGGCTGAGACCGAGCAGACGATTCCCGATCAAGTCCAGAAGCCCACGGCACGCCCGACCATGCGTTGGGTCTTTCAATGTTTTGAAGACATTGAGTTGCTCCATGTACAGACGGCAGCCACTTCGCTCGTCCTCGTCTTACGCCTGCAAGCCGTCCATCGGCTGATTTTACAGCTCTTAGGGCCGCTCTACGAGCACATCTATATACCCTCTGGCTGAAACTGCGGAGGATAGACTCACGAAGATGCGACGAGAGAGGAAGAAGCTTGATGCCTTCGGGCGATAGATCTTCCTCTGTGGAGGAGCTTAAGATGGAGAAAGATAGGAACACTGGCTCTCAGCCTCCCATGGAGCGATTGCTCACCTATGGAGAAAGTC
>VBHI01000086.1:4413-38593 GCA_005881495.1 Chloroflexota bacterium | reverse complement strand
TCAACGCATCAGCAAGGTCAGTGGGGTGAGTTGCAACTACAGCGAGTTGTTGAGATGGCGGGTATGCAGCAATATTGTGACTTTGAGACACAGGTGCCCGTACAGGGGAAAAACGGAATTCAACGACCGGACATGATCATTCGCCTCCCTAATGAGCGAGTCATAGTTGTAGATGCAAAAGCGCCATACGCAACATATATTGATGCAATGGCAATTACTGATGACGCAGCCCGAATGAATGGATTGAAGTCATACACCAGGCGAATCCAGTTTCACATTAATGACTTAGCCAAAAAAGAATATTGGCAGCAATTTCAACCCACACCACCGTTAGTTGTGTTATTTTTGCCGAACGAGGCAATGTTTCGCGCTGCTTTAGAATGTGAACCAAACTTATTTGATTTTGGTACGAAACAGAATGTACTGCTGGCATCACCGATCACATTAATTGCCTTGCTGAAAACTGTGGCGTATGGCTGGAGTCAAGAGAATCGTGCACGCAGTGTGCAGCAGATCGTAAACGAGAGTCAATCGTTATATAAAGAACTCTCTGCATTACGTACGCAATGGGATATATTTCGCGGTACCCTAAATAGAACGATCACAGAATATAACTCCTTGACGAAGGCTTACATGACGAAAGTATTTCCGATAGTGCAGCGAATCCGTGATCTAGATGGTACGTTAGGAAATGACGATTCGATATTACAGGTAACCGAGTTACAGAGAGTACTCGAAAAAGTTGGGGTTGAAGAGGTTGGGGCGATGGACGAGGGAATATTAGAGGGAATCAACCGAAAGACTACTGGGATATGATGCGAGAGCATCAGTGTGTCGCTATTGGGTGGGCTGATTCCGATGATCTTACAGCTATCACAAACGATAAAGCAGGCAGGGAGAAGATTCTCCAGGCTATCCTCTCACATGATCCTCTCATCAATCACGGGGCAGCAGGAAAAGCGGCGCAACAGATCTTCCATTTCAGGTGGACTATTGCCACGGGCGACCTGGTACTAGCTATGAGACCACCTCACCTGCCAGGGTATCGAGCGCCATCACCATCTGATCAGCCTGCCTGACTGTCCTGAAGGCTTCTTTCACCTCACCTGAGAGGAGCAGAGGAACTTCATAGCCGACCGTATACCCTTTCCATTTGCGAGCCGTCACCAGGCCAGGCACTGCCGTGAGCGGGTTGGGGTCATTGGACACCACCCAGAGCGAATCTCTGTCCACCAACACCGGCATCGTGCCTTTCCTCGCGAGGGCGGCTACGTGATCAAAAAGGATGGCTTGACACCGACCGATAATCTGCGTCCACCAATCGGGACGGAACCAGCCCCCAGACGTCTTCTCCTGGGCGAGGATGGTCACACCGAGCTCGGCGAGCAGCTTGATGGAATGTGAGGCATTGGCTCGCCCCTGCCCATGCCTGAAGCTCTGAGGGTGCGTGTACAATCGCTCACCGGCCTGCCACAAGGTCGTTGCCCACCGCTTGAGCAACTCATGCGACTCTTGCCAGTAGGAGCCCTCCCGCACATGCACCTGGTAACCGATGTTCCGGCAGCACCTGACCTGTGGCGTACTCATCCACTCCCTATCCAGACAGCTCGGAAGCCACTTGCCATCGAAGAGGGAGCCAGCTCGCTCAGCGCTGACGCGCCAGATGCCCGGATGGATGTCATCGCAGGCTCGTCCATGTGAGGAATGCTGCGGCACTCCTTTTCCTAGCTGGACATCCATGCATGCCTCCAGGTACCGAGAGAGGTGCGTGTATTTGTGCAGGTATCGTTGTTGTTGTTCCACCCGGGTCAATGGCCGCATCCAGACCAGATCTCGTGCGCTCTCCATTAGTGGGATTGGAGTCCCATCGCTCCTGGACAAGGTGTGCAGATCGAGCGGGGAGGATTGGAGCCACGAGGCGGGTTGGTCGAGGGTGAGGTCGGTGAGCAACCGATGCGCTACTAGATCGGGCGAGTCGATCACAGGCCAGGCCAGCGTTTGATCCAGATAGGTCACGGTGGCCCCTTTGGCCAGAGGAGAGCACAGATGGGTCTGGTGGGCTCACGCGGATCAGGGTGGACGACAGCGATCCAGTGGCTGTTCACCTGCTCAAACCAAGCGCACGTAGCGGTACGTGCGAGTGTGGTGGCTGGCAGTATCCAGACCTCGGTCAAGGCGGCCTGCCACAGGTGTTCAAGCAATCCGCTCAGCTCGCTCACGTCAGGTGGAAGCAGGATCGAGCGCAGTACGCGCTTTCCCTGGACAACATCTACCAGGAGCACCTCGGTATCGGTGAGGACTCCTATGATCTTCTGCGAGTTCATGATAGCATTTGTATTTTCTCTCTTAATCATGCGTCGATTGTACGAAGGAACATGGTCTTCAGCCTGCGATCCTTTTTTCTCTCTCCTTGCGGCATTGGTCGTCTCTCACAGACCAGCCCACGTCGCTGCTTCATGTGGAAACTATTCTTGCCGAGGCGGACAAAAACGGCAAGAGCCTTGAGGGGTCCAAAGGCGAGAGGAATGACCGTTCACTTGAGATGAGACGTGATGCTTGACATGGGTATCTTCTCTGGTATACTTGTTCTAGTTATCCGTCATCCCTCGTTGACTGCTGAAAGGCATTTCTGGGAGAAAGGAGTATCATGTTGCTCAAACGATCCAGCCTTTCGCGTGGCGCCTTTCCTTTTTGATGATCACAGGATCTATCTGAAACAGTGAGGAGAAGTGAGACGCTTGATTTAGTGATGTCTCTGCGTGCATCCGTCTTCTTTCAAGGGGGAACCTTGGTCCTCCAGCATACCGACGAGATAGAGCACGTTCCGGTCCCATTTCAATTTGTCAAGAGTCGCTGGCGCTGCGAAGCCTATCATTATCATGCAGTGCTCCCCTGGATGCAAGAACAGGGTATTCGTAACGCTGTCCCTCGCTGGCAACGCCTGACACTGAAGCTCTCTGATACACGGGAGCTGCACGAGTATCAGGTCCAGGCCCTTGATGCCTGGAAACAGGCCAGAGGACGAGGGAGCATCGTGTTACCCACCGGGGCCGGAAAAACACTGGTGGCGATACACGCGATCCATCACGTGGGCTCCTCAGCGGTTGTCCTCGTCCCGACGATGAGCCTGGTCTACCAGTGGTATGCCCTCTTAACCAATGCCTTTCAGACGGAGATCGGCGTGTATTACAGCGGTGAGAAACGCGTCCTCCCGCTAACCGTCACGACGTATCACTCCGCAGGCGATCTGATCGCCGAATATGGCAATACCTTCAAATTGCTCATCTGCGATGAAGTCCACCACTTACCGGCCAAAACGTGGGGAGAAGCCGCACTCATGGCACCTGCCCCCTATCGCCTTGGGTTGACCGCGACCTATCCCGAAGAGCATGAACAGAGCGGTGAGCGCTGGCGACTCGATGCGCTGATCGGGCCAATTGTCTACACCCAGCGGCTCGAGACGCTCCTTTTGTCCGCGAACGGGGGTTGCAGCGAACGCATGGCGCAGGCTGGTTGCGCGAACTGATGCGCCTCTCGACACGGGATCCTCACGCCAGGCGCGCGTGGCTCGCCCGGCGAGAGATCTTGAACCTGCTTGACAGCTGCCAGGGAAAATTGGCGGCCCTTGAGGCGTTACTGCGTGAGCACGCGGGTGACCGCATCCTCGTGTTCACCGAGTCCAACGCCGTCGCCTACACCATTGCGCGCCAGTACCTGGTGCCAGTCATCTCCCATGAAACAGGGGTCGCTGAACGCAAGCACATTCTCGACGCTTTCCAAGAGGGGCACTACCGTGTGGTCGTCACGTCCAGGGTGCTCAATGAGGGTGTCGATGTGCCGGAAGCGAAGGTGGCGATCGTGCTGGGGGGTGGGGCGAGTAAGCGCGAATACCTCCAGCGCCTCGGGCGCATCCTGCGCAAAAAAGAACCGCTGCAGGCGCTGCTCATCGAGGTCCTCGTCCGCAATACGATCGAAGAGGGGAAAGTGCAACGCCGGTACGTGCCCCGGGAGACGGCTGATGTTGACCAGTGAACTGATCAGGCCCAGGTTACGCATGCACGGCTCAACCCTGCACGTCGAGATGGTGCATGAGCAGGACCCGTCCTTGCAGCAAACCGCACAGGATCTGATCTCCTTATTCCATCACCATCGAAGCCAATCGCAGGCAGCGTGGGAGGAGGCGGTGCGCGCATACGAAGGAGCAGGCGTCGATTACGTGCTCATTCGCGGACTGGCCAAAGTGCTGGCGGACGCTGCAACGTTCACGCCGCTGTCGACACCGCTGCCTCCGGCAACGCTTCGCGAGCGGGTCTTTGAGTACGGTCCCGTCTTCGGAACACCTGACCTCTTTCATGCGACGACGCGAGAGGAGGTGCTCGGAGAAGTTGCAGATGCGCTTGGGGTTGCACCAGTAGAGCTTGACGCGTTGCTCTTTGCCGATCGGGGTGCCTCGTATCGTCTCACCGAGACGGGGCCAGCGTGGACCCCAGCAGGGTTACTCGCCCGCTACAACCTGGAATTAGCGCGCGGGGCGCTCTACTGGGCCTCCCATATCACCATTGAAGTCGCGAGCAACTACAAAGATCTGTGGAAATACATCAAGTTGTTCAAATTGATGTTCTGGGCCGAGCCGAAGCGAGGGGGAGGATACCGCATCGACCTGGATGGGCCGATCTCGCCCTTTGTCTCGTCCACCCTCAGGTACGGCAGGCAATTGGCAGCGTTTCTGCCCGCGTTATTCCTGTGCGACCAGTGGCGCATGCACGCCTACGTCCACCCACCCCAGGGGCGAGGAGAAATGCTCTACCGGCTCGATCATACCTGTTCCCTCCATTCCCACTTCAAGCGTTCAGGCGAGTTCGACAGCCGGCTCGAAGCAGATTTTGCCCGTGAGTTTGAGCAAAAGGTTGGGGACAAACGAGGGCACTGGCACCTGACGCGCGAAAGCGAGGTGCTGCTGCTCGGAGATACGGTCATGGTGCCCGATTTTGTGCTAACCGATACCGGAGATGCGAATCGACGGATTCTGGTCGAGTTGGTCGGTTTCTGGCACCCGAACTACCTGCGGAGGAAAGTAGAAAAGGTACGTGCGGCCCAGTGTGCCCACCTGCTGCTCTTAGTTTATAAAGGCCTCAACGTCACAGAAGAAGCCTTTCAGGATGTCGCCAGTGAGGTCATCTTCTTCCAACACAAGCCCGTGCTCAAAGAAGTGATGGAGACGGTCGAAACCATGGCCGAACGCGTCTATGGCCCGCGTCGAACGAGTGAACACACATCTAAAAAACGCCGGAGACCGAAAAGATCTGGTGCTGGCAATGCGCCTCGGGCAAGTACTACAGGTAACAGCACCATCTCTGCATCGGAGGCATAGTGATCCCGTTTTTTGATCAGTAACCAGGCCTTCTCTCCCAGCCGTTGCTGCCGTTTGCACGGTGATCATTGTTTTGACAGAGCTCTACGAGGCAAGATTGCCTTGTTCATATGGTATATGGTATCATCGGCCCTGTCAATGATTCATGTTTGGTTTATAGGGATGTGGAGATGGCAGCGGTTAAACTGCGTCAGGTAGTGTTCCTTTCGTTAATAAAGTCAATGAGCTTGATTTCTCACCATGAAGCTCTGTGTCCGTGATGATGTCGCTGCGATTTCCCAGGCTCGTCGCATTTAGAGACAAGGAGAAAAAGCCCGAGGATGCAACGACCGTGGAAGAGTTGCTTGAAATGTACCAAAGTCAAGGAAAGAAGTAGGGTTAAATGAATGAGGTCTCACCACCCACGTACGCAGGTCCACCTCCCGGATCGCCTGAACAGGTAAGAGCCATTCTCGCAGAACTGCGGCGCCTGTACCCTGATGCGAGGACTTCGCTCAACTTCTCCAACCCACTTGAATTGCTGGTTGCCACGATGCTTTCGGCACAAAGTACTGACGTCCTCGTGAATAGGGTCACGGCTGATCTGTTCAAGAAGTATCGCCGAGTGGAGGATTACGCGACGGTGAGCCAGGAAGAACTGGAGAAGGATATTCAATCAACCGGCTTTTACCACAGCAAGGCGAAGAACATTCGCGCCGCCGCCCAGCGTATCATGACCGATTACGGTGGCGAAGTGCCACGCAGGATGGAGGGTCTCGTAACGCTGCCCGGTGTGGGACGCAAAACCGCCAACGTGGTGCTGGGCAACGCTTTTGGCATCGTCGAGGGGATCGTCGTCGATCCCCACGTGGGTCGCCTGGCGCGGCGATTCGGCTGGACGACCAATGAAGACCCTGTAAAAGTCGAACAGGATTTGATGCGCATCATACCCCGTAAGGACTGGCTCGATCTCTCACACATATTGATCTTCCACGGACGCGCGATTTGCAGAGCTCGCAAGCCCCTCTGCGCCCAATGCAGGCTGGTACACCTGTGCCCTTCGGCTTTCCGCGCGTCATAATGTGTTCCCACGCTCTCAATGAAAGCGCCCAATGAGATGTCCAAAGGGCCTTCTTTGCAATACTTTACAATTTGCAGTATTGCAATGCAAACGTTATAATGATGGCATCAGCAAGAGAGGAGGTCTATGAGATAAGCGAAGAACTACGTATTCTGCCTATCAGAGGCATTGGTGAGATTTCCCCAGGCACAGACCTGGGTATCGTCATCTATGAAGCGATGCAAACAAGTCAATTGGCGCTTCAGCGAGGCGATATACTCGTTGTGACCCAAAAAATCGTCTCCAAAGCCGAGGGGCGAATCGTGAATCTTGAAGAGGTGCAACCATCAGAGTTCGCCGGCATAGCCGCTGTACAAAGCAAAAAAGACGCTCAACATCTGGAGGTGGTGCTGCGTGAGAGCCGTCGCATTGTGCGTATGGACCATGGTGTAATGATTACAGAAACAAACCATGGTTTCATCTGTGCCAACTCGGGTGTTGACGAATCGAATGTCAACGGCGATCGCGGGCTGACCCTTTTACCTGTCGATCCCGACCGCTCTGCCTACGATTTGCGCAGGCGCATGCAACAGCTCGTGGAAGAAGATAGCACTTTTGATATCGCTATCATTATTTCTGATACCTGGGGGCGTCCCTGGCGCAACGGACAGGTCAATATGGCAATAGGTGTTGCTGGTCTGGAATCAATCGTTGACTACCGGGGTCAACGAGATCCGTATGGCTACGAACTTGAAGCCAGTGCGATAGCGGTGGCTGACGAACTGGCAGCGGCAGCGGAGCTAGTGATGGGCAAGATTGATCGCATCCCGGTTGCGCTCATCCGTGGTTACGCGTATTTACCCAGCGAAAGCGACGCGAAGTGCTTATTGCGGGATAGCTCAACAGACATGTTTCGTTGATGGGGAATGGAGCGTATGTCGGCAAGAGAAGCGGAACACAGTGAGTGAAGCCGACATAGCGATGCGGGAGGGGTAGAGAAAAGGGATATCGCTGACGTGACAACTGATTCCTCCGTTCGACAAGCCACTTTACCGACGCGGGCAGATAATCTGGCCGCTCTTTTGCAGGGCAGGCGCAGTGTCCGTAAATATCAAGCGCACCCTGTTACACGTGAGCATATAGAGCAAATTGTCGAAGCCGCACGCTGGGCTCCCTCCCCACATGGAAGGCAGCCCTGGCGTTTTGTTATACTCACTGCGGCAGAACCCAAGGCACGACTTGCGGAGCAGATGGGTACAACATGGCGACAAAACCTGGAAATGGATAGGCAAGATACAGAGACTGTGAATATTCGTCTCGAAAAGTCACGTCAGCGCATACTCAACTCCCCCGCGATTATCATTCCCTGCTTGTATCTCGAAGATCTGGATCGCTACCCTGATGAAAAGCGGCAGAACGACGAAACAACAATGGCTATCCAGAGTCTTGGCGCAGCCATTCAAAACATGCTCCTGATGGCCTACGACCTGGGACTGGATACTGGCTGGATGTGCGCTCCGCTTTTTTGCCCAGAAGTTGTTTGCGAGGCTCTTGAGTTAGATACTCGTCTTATTCCCCATGCGCTGATCACCGTGGGATATGCCGCTGCTTATCCGCAGCGACACGAACGCCTCCCACTGAGCACTTTAATAGTTCGTTTCGATTAACTAGAGGATGTTATGATCGTTGTTCTTGCTGGCGGTGTTGGCGCAGCACGTTTTTTACAGGGATTGGTACAAGTCGTACCCCAAAATGACATTACTGTCATTTGTAATACAGGAGATGATCGCGAATTTTACGGTCTACATGTTTCGCCGGACCTTGACATCATCACCTACACACTCGCTGGCGTGGTCGATGAAACCCATGGTTGGGGCATACAGCTCGATACCTACTATACCATGTCCCAGTTAACTTATTATGGCAATGAAGACTGGTTTATGCTTGGTGATCGCGACCTTGCAACACACATACACCGCACCAATTTGCTGCGTCATGGGAAAACGCTCAGCGAAGTAACCGACGATCTTCGCAAGCATTTCGGTTTGGGTCTCCGCCTATTGCCTATGACAGATCAACCCGTGGCTACTCATATTCGTACCCCTGTCGGCCTGCTCCACTTCCAGGAATATATGGTCAAACGTCGTTGCGCAGACGAAGTGCAGGATGTCATATTTGTTGGTGTTGAAGAGGCACGACCCGCACCCGGTGTGCTCGATGCACTCAAAGGGGCTGATGCTATCCTGCTTGCACCAAGCAATCCCATCGTTAGCATCGGCAGTATTTTAGCTGTATCTGGCATTCATGACGCGCTCCACGAAGCCAGTGGAATGATCGTTGCTGTAAGCCCAATCATTGGCGGAGCGCCTATCAAAGGCCCGGCGGATAAACTCATGAGTGGTCTTGGCATGGACGTGTCAGCAGTTGGTGTAGCTCGTTGTTACCGCGATTTCCTGGATGTTATGATAATTGACCAGCAGGATGCCCAACTCGTGAGCGAGATCGAGGATTTGGGAATACCAACTGTGACAACCAACACCATCATGCACAATAGTGAGGCCAAGGCTGCTTTGGCACGCGAAGTCTTAAAGGCGGCAGGTTTGTAGTAGTAACATGAGATATAGTGCACTTGTACCAGTAAAAGCACTGAGTGCTGCGAAAAGCCGTCTTATACCACATTTGACCCAGGAACAACGCAATACCCTGGTTTTAGATATGCTCCAACACGTATTGCGTGCCTTACATGATAGTAATATGCTGGAACAAATTTCTGTAGTCAGCCCAGACCCGCAGGTTCTGGATTATGCTCGAGCATGTGGCGCGCAGGCACTTGTCGAAGAGTTACCAGGTCATAATGCGTCCCTTCATGCCGCTGCTCTCAAGGAACAGGAGGTTGGGACTCCTGCCCTATTAACCATTGCCGCTGACTTGCCCTTACTTCAAGTTGGCGACATTCGCGCTTTCCTTGAACAATCTCACAAATATCCAGTTGTTCTCGCGCCATCACGCGATGGCAGTGGCACAAACGCACTCCTCACTCGTCCGCCCTTAGCCCTACCGTACCTGTTTGGCATCAACAGCCTGCAAAGATACCGGCGGGCGGCTAACGAGTGGCACCTGAGCAGTACGATATATAATAGCATAGGACTGGCACTGGACATTGATACGGTTGATGACCTTGATGACTTGTACGAGCTACTAGTCCTGAGTGGCACAAGAGGGGGAGGGGAGCGTATGTCGAGCGGAGCCGACATAGCGATGCTGGAAGGGTAGGAGGGGAGAGAAAATACGTTACATCAATCACACAAAGGAGATTTGTTATGCCAATACTCGGTTATTCAGCAGCACTGGAACAATTCCACCCGACTGATCTCATACGCTGGTGCCAGGAAGCTGAGCAGGCAGGCTTTGGTGGCGTCATGGCCGCTGATCACTTTCACCCCTGGGTACCGCAGCAGGGACAAAGTCCACTGGTATGGTCATGGATGGGCGCGCTTGGCAGTAGCACGAAACATCTGACATTTGGCCCCGGCGTCACCTGTGCTTCATATCGCTACCACCCTGCAATCATTGCCCAGGGAGCAGCTACCCTGACCGCCATGTTTCCCGGACGCTTCTGGCTTGGCATCGGCACCGGGGAAGCACTCAACGAACACGTCGTCGGCGGAGAATGGCCAGACGCACCTGTACGCCTGGAGCGCATGGTCGAATCTATTGAAGTAATTAAACAACTATTTACGGGCAAAAAGACTCGATACGCTGGAAAGCATATCCGGATGGAAAGTGCTCGCCTCTATACACGTCCAGAAGTTCCCTGCCCCATCTTTATCGCCGCCTCCGGCCCAAAAACCGCCGAGACTGCCGGGCGCCTCTGCGACGGCCTCATCACTCCTGCGGCACCCACAGAGAAGTTGAAAATGCTGATTGAAAGCTTTGAGAAAGGGGCGAAAGAGGCAGGCAAAGATCCAGCTACTATGCCCAAACTGTTACAACTGCATGTCTCCTGGGCTGACACCTACGATGAAGCTGTACAGCAGACCATGAAGGAATGGCCAAACGGAGGTATCAAAGCTCCTAAGCAGGACATCCGTTCACCTGAGGATTTCGCCGCATTCGGGCAGCTGGTACGACCCGAAGACTTCAAGGGCCGCGTCTTTATAGCAACCGACCTTGAAGAACATCGTCGACATTTACAAAGCTTCTATGATCTAGGTTTCGACGAAGTCCATGTTCATCATGTAGGACGAAACCAGAGCGAATTTATTCGTGCCTATGGAGAGGTTGTGATTCCCGTTCTGCATGGGAAAGCAACTCAGACATAACTTATTCTCGTAGTGTTTACGCAAGCTACCAAAGTTCTCCCGGCTTTTTCAGCACAACCTGAGATAACTCCCAGTCATTTGTGCAATTTGCCCAAATTTCATAGCGCCACTTTCTGACAAACTATCTATAGTAACAGATAGAAGAGTATATTATCCTATGAAGAAGGTATTAAGATCAGCGACCTGCTGATCATTTTACGATAATTGTACAAAACAGCTAAAAATTAAAAAAGGCAATAGATGCCTGCTATTCCAGCAACGTGGCCGGGATAGATCGACAAGGAGAATAGAAGGCATGACACCGGAAGACGTATTGCAATTTGCCGGAGAACACGGCGCAAAAATGGTTGACTTAAAGTTTGTAGACTTACCGGGGACGTGGCAGCATTTCAGTGTGCCTCTACGCGAACTCGAAGTGGATACCTTTATTGAGGGTAAAGCTTTCGACGGCTCGAGTGTAAAGGGTTTCCAGACCATTGACACAAGTGATATGCTCATCATCCCTGATGCCAATACTGCTATTATGGATCCCTTCACCACCGTACCAACATTGAGCCTGGTTTGTAATATTGCTCACCCTGGTCCGGGTGGCCACAAAAAACCCTATAGCCGCGACGCCCGCTACATTGCCAGTAAAGCAGAAGCTTATCTCCGATCAAGCGGTATTGCTGATACCAGCTACTTTGGTCCCGAAGCAGAATTTTTCATCTTCGATAATGTTCGCTTCAACTCCGCTGAAAACATCCAATACGCAGAAATAGATTCAGATGAGGCTCACTGGAATAATTCACGCAACAGCACTCCCAATCTTGGCCATCGCATGCGAACAAAGGAAGGCTACTTCCCTGTCGCCCCCAATGACACCCTCCAGGATATTCGCTCTGAGATGGTGCTGACCCTTGAAGCAATAGGTGTTCCGGTTGAAACACATCATCATGAAGTAGGTGGCCCTGGGCAAGCAGAGATTGACATTCGCTTCAATACGCTGGTCAAGACCGCAGACAATATAATGTTCTACAAATACGTTACAAAGAATACGGCGCGCAAGCATGGGAAAACAGTCACATTCATGCCCAAGCCCGTGTTTGGCGATAATGGCTCCGGTATGCATGTTCATCAAAGCCTGTGGAGCGGCGAAAAACCTCTTTTCTATGATGGCGAGGGCTACGCAGGCATTTCCCAATTGGCTCGTTACTATATTGGCGGTCTGTTGACCCATGCCCCGGCATTGATGGCAATTGTGGCACCTACCACCAATAGCTACAAGCGTCTCGTACCAGGCTTCGAAGCGCCCGTTAACCTGGTCTTCTCCAAGGGCAACCGGAGTGCCGCCGTACGTATCCCGCTCACCGATTGTCCATCGGCAAAACGTGTTGAGTTCCGCTCGCCAGATCCGGCCACGAACCCATATCTTGCTTTCTCAGCCCTGCTGATGGCAGGTCTCGATGGCATTCGCCGAGAAATCGAGCCAAGTGATCATGGCTTTGGACCGATAGATCGAGACCTGTACCATTTGTCACAAGAGGAACTGCGCGAGATCCGCTCCGTCCCTGGCTCACTATACGAAGCTTTGGATGCTCTGGAGAATGACCACAGCTTCCTACTCGCAGGCGATGTCTTCACGAGAGATGTGCTCGAACATTATGTGGAATTAAAACGCGCTCAAGCGGACGAGGCGCGTTTACACCCGTCTCCGATAGAGTTCGCACTCTACTACGATGTTTAGGTCCTAAGTTAAACAAGATAAAAGCCGGGAAGTGCACGAAGGTATTCAGCTTTTCGTGAACTTCCCGGCTTTTTTTATTATTACATTCCCACATAGCACTCAAAGGCACATAGCATAGCGGATATGACAAAATATGTATTCATATGCTATAGTTAATGATACAAAAAGCTTGTGTACACAAAACCGCAAAGAGGCAACACAGATGGAACTACTCTTCGATAGCTACGGACGCCGCATAAAAAGTATGCGTATTTCAATTACCGATAAGTGCCAATTTCGCTGTACATACTGCATGCCTGCCGATGGTTTGCCATGGCTGAAAAAAGCTGAGATTCTTTCCTACGAAGAATTAGAGCGCATCGCCCGCGTTGCTGTCAGCATCGGTATAGAGCAGATTCGCCTGACAGGTGGAGAACCACTGGTACGACGAGATGTTCCTGATTTTATACGACAGCTGCGCAAAATCGAGGGATTGCGCAGCCTCAGCCTGACTACCAACGGTGTACTTTTGAAACAACAGGCAGGCGCGCTGGCTGAGGCAGGGCTTCATCGCATTAATGTGAGCCTGGACTCACTGGTTCCCGAGAAGTTCGCGCAACTCACCCGGCGCGATCAGCTTAACCGTGTACTGGAGGGTTTGGAAGAACTCGAAAAATATCCCTCAATTCACCCCATAAAGGTGAACGCGGTCGCCATGCGTGGCTATAGCGAGGACGAAGTCCTCGACTTTGCACGCCTGGCACGGCGTAAAGCGTATGTTATTCGCTGGATTGAATTTATGCCGCTCGACGCTGATCAGATTTGGCGCAAAGAAGATATCTTAACAGGCGCCGAAATGAAGGCCATTATCGAAGCAGAGTATGGCCCACTTGTGCAGATTACCACAGGTGACCCCTCCGAAACAGCGCGCCGTTACACATTTAGTGATGGGATCGGTGAGGTTGGCTTTATCAACCCTGTCAGCGAACCATTCTGTTCCACCTGTGACCGTATCCGCTTGACCGCGGATGGTCAATTGCGCACCTGCCTCTTTGCTACCGAAGAGACTGACCTGCGTGCCGTCATCCGCTCTGATGCCTCTGACGACGTTTTAGCAGCCACAATCCGCCGCGCAGTTTGGAATAAAGAACTCAAACATTACATTGGCGACAAGCGATTTAAGCGAGCAAATCGGAGCATGTCAATGATTGGCGGCTAATACGTGATGAGAGTGTAATTTCATTTTTTATCATAGGCATGTGTTTAACGATCAAAGTGCAATACCTACAATTACAGTGTAACAGGCTTTTAAGGACAAAGTTACCAAAAAAGAGAATGTTCGTCGTTATAGTCAAATAGAAGGTACGTATGCACTCCTGTGCTATATATCAATTTGAAGTCACTTTTGTACAAGATCAGAAAGAGGACGAAGTGGTACAAGACGAAGCGGATTTGCTCACGGTCCGTGAGGTAGCAAAAAAGTTGCGGGTGGACGACACCACTGTGCGGCGCTGGATTAAAAATGGGGTCCTGGAGGCAATCACTCTGCCTCATCGCGGAACACGCCAGGCGTACCGAATCCGTCGCTCCACATTGGATGCCTTGCTTGAGCCATCTCAATTGCCGGTGAACTAGTAGCCAAATGACTTCTAACCTGCTAGACTGGTGGAAAAGCACACAGTTAGTAGCAAGGAGACATCGGTGTCTGTAATCGACTGTGAGACACTCTTTCCCGTCCCCCACTCCACAGGGGGTGTTCTCTATCTACCCAAGCCAGGAGTAGCACTACTTGCACGTCCAAACGTACACTAGGGGGCGCTGACAGGTTTCCTGGGTGGATTGGATCTATCACTTCACCGTGGAGAGTATATAGACGATCCAACAAAACCGCCCGACGGCACACAATTGTGTAAGATCGCAGGTCAGGTTTGTTAAGAATATTCCACACAATAAAGCCTATGAACCAATCTCACCAGAAAGCAAAAACAGAAATACAGCCGGAAAAAGATTTCATTACCGGCTCTTATAGATGGTTTACCTATTCTGCCGATGTGACAGGCTTACGGCTCATTTGTTTAGAGGATCTCACTACAGGTACCATCACCACCACTACAATCGCAAACCCTACAAAACGTACAGCGTCCCATAAGGCATGGGCTGGCGCTCGCCAATCACGTGCAGCGGGCATGCCCTGGGAGATTTTGTATGAAATGGGCGAGAAAGGGGTTGATCCAGACCAGAAACTTGAAGAAATGTTCCGTGGATACGGGCACGCATCGGTCGGCGACATGGCAAGGCTCGCTGTGGATCTAGGAAAAATCCCTATGCACTTGTGTTTGGCGTTGTTTAATGAGGGATATCTCAATTCCGGTCAGGAAAAATCGACACGTTACCAGGCATCATTTGGGAAAGCAGTCCTTCACCCGATAAGACACTATGTATCCGAGGGTCTTCTGAAAGAGGACGTAGAACCCTTAGAAGAAGAATATCAATCATTCGGAGTTGTATCACTGGAGTTGTTTGCAAAGTATAAAGCTGTACTACTCCGTGCATTTGAGCAGTACTATCAGGCAGATACGACAAAACCCGCTGAGAAGAGCGCTCTTCTCTCCCGCGTACTTGATTGTGTGAGGTACTTTTTACTTATTGGCCAGTGGAGTGGGATGTCCTTTGAAACGTCTGCTCGCGATTGGTCACGCATTATTGCGGAATTGCGGGCTTCCCCCCTTCCCTATTATCGGAAAGTTGCTGCGCAACTTGAAAAATTGCTTGCTCCCACAACTGAAGAGGAAGAAATACTTCACTATAAAGCAGAAGCGCCTGGGCTGATTCGGCATACCGCTCCACTGCTTACCACGAATATTAATTTGCACACGTTAAAACAATTCCTTGAAGATAAAACAGACTTGTTGCAGCGTGTCCCGATTCACAGCGGCTTCCCAATACGCGTAGATCAACGTGTGAGCATGATTGATCCATTGAATACAGAGGGGGACAGGCTAGTTGCAGCATACGTCCTTCTACTCTGGCCTGGGCTTGAGAGAGAGCAGCTTCTCAATTGGATACATACCCAGAATGATGAAACGAAAAATGCCATCAGCGCGATTATTTTTTCGGGTCATACCAACTATTGTGAATTGCCTGGATTTGGACGCACAACGCGCATGACCCTGGTAATCGAGAGTTTCTTAGGAGAATTACGTGACCTGAATCGCCATCGTGCCTGGGGAAGATTTTTTCCACTGCCTCTGGTTTTCGGAGAACGATTGACGAAGAACACGGTGGAGCAAATTGTCGCTCGTGGCTTCGGATTGCCCTTGTACTTAACAGATATTCAAGCGTTTTCAGACTACAAAACAGCGTATGAGAGAGATTTAGTTTCGTATTATGTAAAGTTAGAGAAGTTTCTTGAGAAGGTTTCTGCCACATATCGCGATACCATCGATTATTCATTTGTGCTCAACCTTCTGCCACTTGCTCACCAAGATGCAGCGTTCCCGCCCTGGTGGACACATCAACTACCGTGCTCTTGCCTATGAAGCTAACCAACTTCTGGCAACGTTTGATCCGTATCTTTCTGCAATGCGATTGTTGAAGAAACCAGATCCCACGAGCCGAGAGGAATTTTTCGATAGAAGTTAACAGTGGTATCGCAATTTATAGCTCGCGGCGATACAGTTTCATCCCTTTTACCAACGGCTCGTCTGTCGGGTGCATTTCGCACTTCATCGCCAAGTTGACTGAAGCTGGGTCACGAAGAGGAAGCAGTGCTTCAAGGTAAATAGGCCGTCCTTCCTCTTCCGCTTCAAACTCAAATTCTGCAGAAGCGATTCGTGCATAGTTAAGCGCGCAGATCAACAGCGAGCGACCAGCATTTTGTCTTCGATACTGTGGATGTACCGTGCCCCGGCAAAGAAAATGGTAAGCACGAGTATCTTCGTACATTCGTAGAGCCGTAAAACCGACAATTTCACCTTCGACACCCTCCAGAGTCCCGCCCTGTCCCCACTCGTTCGACTCATCGTCATCGGTAATCACAAATACTTTGTATGCCGCTTCGAGTTCAGGATCCATCAGCCATGTCTCAAAATCAAGCATGTCTATCGTTTCAAAGCCATCCATTTCGCCTGACAGTTGCAGCAACTCATTGAGGGTAGGGATATCTACCTGTCGATAATTTCGTATGCGCATGAAAGTGTGCTTTAGCCCTTTCGGTAAAGTATAATCATAGTATGTGTAGCCAGGGTCAGCACAGTCTACGATTACATGCTAACATATAACAACAACCTCTACCAGAACCAACAAAGGAGCCTTGAATTGCCCGACCAAACACACGATACACATATCCACCGCATTCGCCAGGAAATGCCTGCCACCACTTCGCAGCTATATTTTAATGCAGGAACTTTTGGTCCACTGCCGACCAGTGCGCTTCAGGCCATGCAGCAACGTCTCCAGGGTGAGTACACTCAAGGACGGCTTGGAGCAGCCGCCTGGGAGGCTATTCATGCCATTTACGATAACGCCCGCAGGAGTGTTGCACACCTGCTTAATGCAGATGTAAGCGAGATTGCGCTCACCGGAAACACTGGGGAAGGCATGAATATTGTCAGCTATGGCCTGAACTGGCAGCAGGGCGATGAAGTCATTACGACCAACCATGAGCACTATAATGCACTCGGGCCACTCTACCAGATACGTGATAGGTTCAGCATTACACTCCGCTTTGCCGATATAGGTACTGCCGGCGAGCGACCGGCACTCAAAGCCATCGCAGATCTTGTCACTCCCCGCACGCGCTTAATCGTTCTTTCCCATGTCCTCTGGACAACTGGTGCGCTGGTAAATGTGAGCGAAATCTGTTATATGGGTCGCGAATATGGTATACCCGTCTTAGTTGATGGCGCCCAGTCCGCTGGAGCAATACCAGTTGATGTGAAAGCGCTTGGAGCTGATTACTATGCCATTCCGATGCAGAAATGGCTCTGTGGGCCAGATGGCACTGGAGCACTGTATGTCAGTCGCGAGGCTCTCAACGCTATCCATTCCACTTACGTCGGATATCCCTCTATCGAGCATGAAGAGGGAGTCGAGTGGACATTGAAAAAGAATGCTCAGCGCTTCGAAATGGGCGGCGCCCACCCGGCAGCTATAGCGGGCCAGGCAGCAGCATTGCAATGGCTGGAGGAAACAGTCGGCTACCCGTGGCTATTCACCCGCGTCTCCTCGCTGAGTAGATACACTTATTCCGCACTCAAAGCTATTCCTGGCCTCACCATGCTTACACCAGTAGCAGGCGCTAGCGGTCTCATTTCATTTAGATTAGAGGGACGGGATGAGACAGACGTCGTAATCAAACTTCAAAAGAAACACAATATTTATATCCGCAATATCCCTTCATTGAAATCCCTCCGCGTTTCAACGGGATTTTACAACACAGAGGAAGAGATAGATACCCTGGTCAAAGCTTTAGAGGAATTATAGCTGCATGGCTATTTCTACCTATCGCCAACAGCAGGAGCCTCTTCAAGTTTCATTGAGAGCAACCGGGAAATACTATCTCCGCCCATGGAAACTCCATAGATGACCTGTGCCGACGTCATTGTCACCCTGTTATGGGTAATCATGATGAATTGCGTACGTTGAGCCAGGCATTTCAGAATGTCGCAGAAGCGCACCACATTAGATTCGTCAAGGGCCGCATCTACCTCGTCCAGCAAGCAAAATGGAGGGGGGTTGATCTCTAACAACGAAAAGAGCAGAGCTGCTGAGACAAGGGCCCGCTCCCCACCGGAGAGGAGCGACAAATCCTGGATTTTTTTGCCAGGCGGCTGTACAATGACCTCCACGCCGGCGGGCATGCTTGAGGGCATCACGCTCTCATCTTCGTCAGGCTTCGCGACTGTCAGCTCAAGGCGCGCGCTACCACCATTGAAAAGCGTAATGAAGTGTTCGCGGAAACGTGCATTTACCGATTGAAATGTCGCCTCAAATTGTCGCGCCATCGTCACATCAAGCTGCCCAATAATCGAGCGCAGATGCAGCGCCGCCTGTTCCATATCCACAATCTGTAACGAAAGAAACTCGAAGCGCGCGCGTGTTTCTGCATATTGTTGGGGCGCATCAGGGTCACAGCCGCCCAATACCTTGAGACGCCCTCGCAAACTATCAACCCGCCGCCTCAGTTTGCGCAACTGCCCTTCCTCCTCTTCAGACAATACTTCTGGATCAGCGGACGTGCGTTCCTCATGATGCACCATCGACTCTCCAGTTTCTGGATTGTTATGATCACTGGCACCGTCCATAGTAGGGACCGGGCTTGCCCCGCCCAGGGCGATCCCCTGTGGTCGCCCCGTAGCATAACCGCTCAGTTCGTGAGGGTCCGTGACGCCCATCTCTTCGTGCAATTGTTCCAATAAGATATCTACAGCGTCCTGCGCTTTCTGACTCTCCAGCAAGCAACGACGGTATACCCCCTCCAATTCCGTCAACGTGTGTCGTAATTGCGCCGTCTGTTGCTCCAAAGCCATCAGCTGTCGTTCAATCTCACTTGACTGTTCCTCTACTTGTCGCAACTCATGAGTGAAAGCACGGGCCTCTGTAGCAGCTCTTTCCAGTTCCTGGCGGCACGATTTTATTGTCTCCTCTACCAGGTGTTGCTGCTTTTCAGTCTCTGCTATTCGTCCCTTCTGTTGCTCTATCTGCAATTTATGGTCGTGTGCCTGCGCCTGGAACATGCTCAGTTGCTGGCGCAAAGACCTGGCTTCTTGCCGTTTCACTGCTAGAGCAGTACGCCCTTGCCCAAGTTCATCTTGCTGGCGTCGATAGGCAATAGCGCGTTCCTCTATTTCGTGCTGAAGTTCCTCAACCTGGACCGTTATCTCACGCTGTGACTTCTCATGCACCCGAACACGCTCCTGGGCGGCCTGTACCTCCTGCTCCAAACCAATTACTTCGGCTGCCACCTGTTGTTCTATAGAATTCGCCAGGCGTAGTTCTGTCTGCAAGCGTTCCTGTTCTTGCTGTGTGGAGACCACCACTCTGTTCAGTTCGTTGATACGAGCCACTATTTTCTGCAGCTCTTTATCCACAGTGGTTTGCTCTATACGACGCCCATCCTGAGCATACTGCACCTCATTGAGCATATTATTCAGTTGATTAACGAGCGCAACGTGCTCACTCAGTAGCTGAGGAAGTTCGTGCAGTTCTCGCTCATAGGCCATTAACCCTTGTTGACTACCATCCTTACCACTTCCACCCACCAACCAGCCATCGCGGTGCAGCACTTGACCTCTGAGCGTTACCATCATCTGGAAAGGCAGATACCCCCTTGCATCCCTGGAAATACCTGTAGGGGCCGGGCTTGCCCCGCCCGGGCTTGCCCCGCCCTGAGAGAAACCACGTGATACCGTCCAGGCTAGCAGTTCTTGAGCTACCTGCACATTTTTCACCAGCACGGCTCCCAGTAGCAATCTACGAAAGAGAGGCAGATACTGCTGATCACATTGTATACAGCGCCAGGCTAAGCCAACCACCCGCTCTGTAGGGACCCGATACTCCCTTTCATCCCTGCTTCCCTTCATCGTCCATAGTAGGGGCGGGGCTTGCCCCGCCCTGGGCGATCCCTCGTGGTCGCCCGGTCCCTGTCTTTCTGCGAGATAACTATTGAGCACTTCCTCTGCGACCTGAATCTCTTCCTCACTCACTTCATCCTCCCCTCCCATTCCCTCCATCCACACAACCATCGCCTTCCCCAGTTTGGCTTCCTGCAAATAATGGAGGCAGTTTTGAGCATCATCGTATGTTTGTACAACAACCGCCTGTACATATGGACCTAGCGCTGCCTCCATCGCTATCTCTAAACCAGAAGCAGCGATACCAAGTTGAGGAACAGGGCCAATAAGACCGCTTACCTTATCTGCTGGAGCACGCAGGAGTGCGCGGACTCCATCTGTATATCCACTCAAACTCTGACGCCAGTTTTTCAGCATACTCAGGCGGTCAGCAACGCTACGCCTCTGCCTCTCTGCTTCAGTAACAGCAGATTGTAAACGCTCAAACTCCTGTTGTGCTTCGGCAATAGCCCGTCCTAAAGCCTGTTTGCGCTTTGCTATCTGTTGCTCTTCTTTGCGCGCCGTTTCCAGGCTCAACCGTTCCTCAACAAGTCGCGTTTCAAGGGAGCGTAACGATTGTTGAGTTTGAGCTATGCTATCTCTACGAGCAGCAAGGGTACGATTACGCTCTCCGAGTTGTTTCTGTTGGCGTCCCATTGCGCCGTACGCAATCGCCGCTCATTAACCTCGTAGTCCTTTTGTACCCTGACCACCTGTTGCTCGAGACCGGCAACAGAGGCAGCTCTGGTATCTACTGCCTCATCAGCTAGATCACACTGCTCTTCCTGGTCAATAATCCGCTGCTGTAGCGTAAGCAAAAGTTCTCTTAGCCGGCGCTCCTCGTGCTGCTGATCGCTACTTTGACGGGTTAAGCCAGTAATACGCTCCTCACCTACAGCCAGTTCGCGCTCAATCTTCTGGATCCTGTCGTTCGCTTCGGCACAAACCTTACGACATTCCGCTATGGAAGTAAGGATCTGTTGTCGTTGAGCGCGAAGGTCATTTCCTCTCTCATCGGCAGCCTGAATAGCCAGTTCCAGATTCCGTACTTTCACCTCCTGCTCTTTTTCCGCTAGCTCTGTTCGCTCTTTGTTAGCGCGCAAGCGTCTCCATTGGAGGGCATACCAGGTCAGTAGTACTTCTTGCAATTCACTCTGCAATTGCCTGAACTCAACGGCGCGGCGCGCTTGCTCTTCTAAAGGTCCCAGGTGCGGCTCAATCTCGCCTACGATATCTCGTAGACGTTCTAAATTATGTTCAGTCTGGCGCAGTCGGCTCTCCGCATCTGCACGTTGTACCTGGAACGGACGTATACCCGCGGCATCTTCAAATAAGCCGCGACGTTCTTCCGCACGCAAACTCAAAGCGGCATCGATCAAACCCTGGCCAACTACGGTATACGAATCGTGGCCAATACGCGCCTGAGCAAGGAGTAGTACCACGTCTCTTAGGCGAACTTTTTGCTTATTGATGAGGTATTCATTTTCACCTGAGCGAAAGCTGCGGCGCATCACAGTAATTTCGCTATATTCTGAGGGTACCCAGCCAGTACTATTATCCAGTGTCAGCGACACTTCCGCCATACCTAGCGCGGCTTTGCCATGACCTCCGGAGAAGATTATGTCATCACTTTTCTTGCCGCGCAGCTGACGCATACTTTGCTCGCCCAAAACCCAACGCATTGCGTCAGCGACGTTCGATTTACCTGCTCCATTCGGCCCTACTACAGCCGTAATGCCCGTACTAAACTCCAACGAGGTCTTTACAGCAAAGCTTTTAAAACCCAGCATTTCCAAACGTTTGAGATACACAGCGCAATCCTACTCTACTTCCACAAGAAAAACAGTATCCATGTCATGCTACATGATGATACCATAGAGCGCTGCTTCCGTCGAGTAGCTCTTTTAGATGAAACTCCAGACCACGTTTCAGACGAAATATCATCCACCACTCAATGATGTTCATCTCTCTACCGCAACCCATCCCGATTTGCAGCGAATCCATAATTCTTCACCGCGCCAGCAATAATTCCCGCCAGATGTCTCGCATATATTCTCATGGCTATAGGAAATAGCTTTTCGTACTATCATATATTCACCTTGGATTTGCAGTACAATCGGTCCACCCCAGCCCACTACACCACATATAAAGTTATACACATGGACACAATCCCATTCGGCGACAGGCACAATGTAATTTTCATCACCGGGAAATCCATGATAACTGCTCATGCTCTCGTCCTGGGGCATTGGTTTTGTATCACCCTGATACATTTTCCAGATTGTATCGGCAAGTAAATCTCCGCCGTGCAAGGCGCACTCCAACTCTAACTGCGCATAACTCATACCGCTCAATACCTCTATCACCTCCTGCGCCAGGATATCACCACTATCCATACCTTCATCCATAAGATGGATGGTCACTCCTGTGTGTTCGCATCCCTGTCGGAATGTCCAGAACAAAGGTACCGGACCTCGATTTGCAGGCAACAGTGAGGGATGGACATTGAGGCAGCCCAGGCGCGGTATCTCCAAAATGGCACGTGGAATACGCAGCGAAAAGCAGGCTACGCACACGACATCTGGTTGATAATCTGCAAAAGTTGAGACGGTGGTAGGATCTGACAGACGATATACTTCCCACAAGGGTATTTCTCGCTGCCATGCCAGTTGTACAATAGTGCTTTCGAGCGATGAGTGAAGCATTGGTAGCGTAGAACTGGCTGGACGAAGCCGTTCTCGGCGATAAAGTGCTGGCTGATCAGCTCTAGCAGCGCGATCGTGAATAGCGGGGATAATTACTGCGCAGACCTCTATACCGTTATTTAAGAGTGCGCGTAGAGAAGGTTGCGAAAAACTCCCTGGCATCCCGAAAAACATTACACGGGGCGGACGTTTCATTGATTTGACAGAAGTCTCCACATCTTGTAGTATCTATACCAGACAGAACATATCGCATTTTGCATTTAGGAGTATCTATCATGGCACGAATCGTGAAATGTGTCAAACTGGGACTCGAGCTACCAGGTCTGGATAAACCTCCTTTTCCTGGTGAACTGGGTCAGCGCATCTATGAGAATATATCAAAACAAGCCTATGACATGTGGCCAGCTCAAAGTACGCTCATTATCAACCACTATGGCCTGAACATGGCTGATCCGGAAGCACGCAAATTACTGCGCGAACAAATGGAAGAATTCTTCTTTGGCTCCGAGGCTAAAATGCCAGAAGGTTGGGTGCCGGAAACAGAAAGTATGGAGACCCCCGCAACAGCAGGCGCCAAAGGTGGCGCACCGAGTAGTAAAGGCGGTGGCGGAGCTTCACGCAAGAAATGAGATCCCCCGGCGATATCTTACTTGTTTCATGCTATGAACTAGGTCACCAGCCATTTCATCTTGCCTCACTGTATGCAATGCTTCAACAGGCCGGCTACGCACCTGCCGCCGTAGATACCGCTGTTGATACATTGACCGAAGAAGCGATGAGTCGAGCACAATTAGTCGCTATTTCTGTGCCAATGCACACCGCACTACGACTGGGGCAGCGTATTGCGCTGCGTGTGCGTTCGATCAACCCGTCCGCTCATATCTGTTTCTACGGTCTCTACGCGTTTCTCAATGCTGATTACTTGTTACAGGATACCATCGATTCTGCCATTGGTGGCGAATATGAAAGCCCCTTCCTCGATTTAGTCGCCGCACTAGAAAAAGGCAAAATTGGGATTATACCAGGGGTCACTACCCACCAATTCAATAGCGACCCCTGGATAAAGCGCACTCCATACATCGTTCCAACACGCCAACATCTGCCCTCGCCTGAACGCTACGCCCACCTGGAGACCAATGGCACTACGCGGCTGGCTGGCTATGCCGAAACCACCCGCGGCTGTAAACATACGTGCCTGCATTGCCCTATTACTCCGGTCTATAACGGGCATTTCTTCGCTATACCAACCGAGATTGTGCTGGCTGATATCCGCGCACAGCTAGAGCAAGGTGTTCGACACATCACCTTTGGTGACCCCGATTTCTTCAACGGTCCCAAACACGCCATACGCATCACCCGCGCTCTTCATGATGAGTTCCCAGGCGTCACTTTTGATGCCACTATCAAAATCGAGCATTTACTGAAGCATCAGCATTTGTTGCCAGAACTGAAAAGCCTGGGCTGCGCCTTTATTGTCTCTGCCGTCGAATCGCTCAACGACAATGTCCTGCGCAACCTCAACAAAGGCCACACAGCCGTAGATGTTGCGGAAGCCTTTGATTTGATGGAGCAAGTGGGCATACCTCTGCGCCCATCGCTGATGCCCTTTTCGCCTTGGGAGACACTTGAGAGCTATATCACGCTGCTGAACTTTTTTGAAGATCGTCACCTCATCGAACAGATTGATCCCGTCCACTTTTCGATTCGCTTGCTCATCCCACCAGGCTCAGCACTTCTCGCTTCACCCGATAGCAAGTTGTGGCTACGAGAACTCGATGCCGCTGCTTTCACCTACAAGTGGCAACATCCTGATCCCCGTTTAGACACTCTTCACCAGAAGGTTGCCTCATTGACGGAAGAGGCCGACCTTGCAAAATCCAACACTATCGAAACCTTCTTCCACATCAAAGCTTTGACGCTATCTATTATCGGCAAAGATCTGCATGTACCCGAGGCGGTGGAACACTACGGCACTCCCAGAGCGCTGCCCCACCTTACCGAATCGTGGTTCTGCTGAGCAGAGCCTACCGCAGATCAGTTAGATCTGCCTCATTAAGCAGATGAATTGCACCCGCTGAGAAAGGTCATTCCTTATTTCGAGGCGCAAATCATCTAGAACTACGCCTTAGATCATCCAGCAGTTCATAAGAAATAGCCTTCAAATGCAAACAGTTTCTGATTTTTGACGGTTGACATTTTTCATCACATAAGGTATCTTATACAAGGGAAGTTGCTCCTTATTCACACGTTATCCAATGTAATCGTGTGTAATGCTCCAACGAGGTTGCATATTATTTTTTAGCAACCTGATGCTTACGCTTTTTGAAGGTGCAGCGTGCAGACAGCATTACAAAACATCCATTCTTGGCTTCTCTCTATACCACGTATTTGGAAGAAACCAGAGAATCCATCCGACTTTGTATGGCTTGCGCGTTTTCGCTTGCTTTCTCTTTATATTATTCTCAAAAGTGCTCTGTTGTTACTCGTGGGTGTGGTGGGTTTGAGAATACAATCCATAGATCCCTCTTCTTTCGGCTTCGCTTTACTCCACTGGATAATAGCCTTACTGAGTATCTGTGCATTCAGCTTGTTACTTCTGCTGGGATTCTTTTTAGCGAGCAAACGTAGACCACGCCTCATTGGCATAGCTATGCTATGCATGGCCGATATTTGTGTACTACTGGCGGTAATGTGTGCATGTATCCTTGGCAGCCGCAGCACGTTACTTTTACTCGCGGTTCTAGCAATTACTTCATGTACAACACCGTTGTTTGTAGAGCGTATTAGTCGCGATGCGAAAAGCTCTGAACAGAGTAAATATGAGCTTATGAGTATTCAACTACGCTATTACCAGGAGCTTACCAGGGCCATCCAGTCTGAACGTTCATCTTTGAGCAGCGAACTTCATGATAGACTTATGCAAGAACTGAGTGTTGTGCTGTTGCAAATCAGCATGATGTTGATGCACAGTTCCGCGGATGGAATGTTGCAACTGAATGCAGAAGAGACCGCCAGATTGGAGGCATCATTACGCCGAGTGGTCGCTGAGGCTCGTAACATAATGCAAGACTTAAAAACTCCTCAGCCTATATGGAACATAAATACCCTGGTACTCGTTTCACTCCCCATCCAAAGCCAGACGAATCAAAGACGATGATGAGGAGAATACCCCATGATCTGACCTGGGAACAGCCTTTACTATCATACCTACTTGTGTAGATATGTGTAGATACTTTAGAATATGTAACAATGGTTGAGAAGAAGGATGCAATGGTATCGCGTTCTAGTAAGTCTACGAAATTGCAAGCAGTTGATTTACTAAAAATCTTGATTGTTGACGATCATGAAGTTTTTCGCTGTGGATTACGCGATCTGCTCAACGATATTGACGGTTTCCGGGTCGTTGCCGAAGCGGGTACTTGTCAAGAAGCCCTGGCAAAATTAGCAGTGGTGCCCGTTGAATTAGTACTGTTAGACCTCTATTTGTCGGACGTCAAAGGTATTGATACAGTACATCAAGTACGAAAGGTATTTCCTCAACCTCGTATCATTATCCTATCGGCAACATTGGATGATGACATACTCCTGGAATCGGTATTAGCGGGGATATCTGGTTATCTCACAAAAGACACCCCTGCCGCTGATATCGTCAAGGCCCTAAAAGGGTTTCTACAGGGCCAATTGGCGATGATACCTCCTGTATTAACACGGCTCGTGGAACTGCTGGTCCAAAAGTATTATGCATTTGAAACAGCATTAACCATATATCAGCAAAATGAGACAAAAGAGTTTGATAGAGCTACCTCCGAGATACCGACTCCTAACATAATCCCCCCAACACATTCGCCGCACATATCCCTCCCAAATCTAACCCCGCAAGAAGAAAAAGTCTACCAGTTAATGCGTCGAGGATATAGTAATAAACAAATAGCTTCTCAGCTTTTTATTTCACGGTTTACAGTAGGGAAGCATGTACAGAATATTCTACACAAACTTGGTGCGACCAACCGTACCCAGGCAGTATCATATAACTCATTTGAGGGGGTTGAATAACTCCTAACCAGACATTTTCTCTTCATATTTATTGTACATACATTCCGCAGTCTTCGCCTACGTATTTCCACAAAATCGCTTGCAGAGCAGATCGCTATTGTAGAGGTTTGTGAAAACTCTATAGTATGAATTGGCTTTTCACCCAGGTTCACAAAAAACTTCGGAATGTGGGTTATTAAATACTTCATTTGAGGATTGAATATTTACCCTTTTTCATGTTTTAATTGCTATTGATATGTTCGTAGCTTGGATGTGTTCGCGTAGTTTGGAACTGTTATAGCTCTTCGGCATCTCTAAAGATGAAAGTTGACAGAGTACCGCAGTAAAGGGAATGAACGGACGATGAAACTTTTAATCGTTGATAGTGACCGTGATTTGGTCGAGATGCTTACCACCTGGCTTAAGACTCTTGGATTTGATGTACACCGTGCGTATACGGGTGAACGGGCGAAGATTGTATGGGAAGAACAGCGACCGGACATAGTCATCCTTGATCCTATTTTGAAGGACGTCGATGCAATGAAAATGTGTCGCGATATGCAAAATAAGCATGATGCACTCGTATTGGTCATGACGGACGGAAAAGATGTACAAAATGAGGTTCATTGCCTGGAGTCAGGTGCCGATGATTATTTGCGTAAACCCTTTTTTCCTAACCAACTTTTAGCGCGTATCCATGCAATTTGTCGTAGAGGGCGTTCCACTCTTGAACAACGACCTTTTTCCATCATCACGGTTGGACCTATTTGTGTTGATTCGATGCATAACGAGGTAACTGTCAGTGGAAAAACTAATCGCTTAACACCAACCGAAAGTAAATTACTTCATTTACTTGCTATCAATGCAAACAATGTTTGCACAGCAAATCAAATCGTTTCCTATATCTGGGGATTTGGTAACGACGGAGATACCTGTTTGATCAAGGCCCATATACGTCATTTACGACAGAAAGTGGAGCCAAACCCAAATAAACCCAGCTACATTCTTACTGTTCCAGGTGTGGGCTATACATTAGTCCACCATCCTGTAGAGGAGGGCGGTACCAAAGAAGTTTTACATACCCTACGCGTTGTTTCAGGATGAGTGTACTCTGTCATGAGGTTCTGAGTCAGACCTGTAACCATCACTGGGATATCAACGCACCTAAACGCACCTAGAAGCAAACGCCTCTACTATACATGTTTGCTCGTCTTGAGCATGAAGTAGAGGCGTTTGCTTCTCTTATGGGTGCCCTAACTTTTTCGCTCTTTTTTCTGATGAAATGTAGAGACTTCTTCACGTATTAGTACTTCTGACACCACACTTTCGTCTCGATCAACATCGTATCTACATCCTGAGCTATTAAACTTCACTTAGTTGGTATTTCCTTCGCAAGTATGAACGGAGCATACATCATCTCAAATTCTGATAGATGCATAGTCTTAAGATGGCGAAAGAGATGGCATTCTTATGTGAACAGCTTCTACGGGCCACGATTTAACACTCTGCGATGGGTGCCACTACGCTATAGGAGAATCCTGCCTCTAGAAGTGATGAAGCGGTACCTGTGCATCGTAGTTGGTGCTACACAGGGCGAACTGACTGTGGCCTTTGCTGCACAACCAAATAAGTCAGTAATTGAAGCGCTAAAGAAGTTGACAGGGCACAAAATATTCCCCGTTTTGGTCGCACCCGCTAAAATACGCCTGCTCATTCACCGTATCGAATCGTACGAGCGGCACAGGCGTTCTTTGAATTGGCCCTATTATGTACATTGGTTTCAGGTACACTCAATGCTAGAGTACATTCTAGCTAAGACCGAATTGTAAAAGCAGCAAGAAGCTGATGTAGGGCTACATCAAACTCACAAAGAACTTGATCGTTCTATACACATTTTACGCTCCCCCCCGCTTCTGGATTACCACAGGAACGGTGAGAAAAATAAGTTTGATATCCTCCCAAAGAGATTGTTGCTGAAGATATGTAATATCCATCTCGACCATACTCTCAAAGGTCACTCGGCTGCGCCCGAAGACTTGCCAGGGTCCAGTCAAACCAGGATAACCTGCGAGACGAAGCCTATCGCGCAGGCTATACAACTCAACTTCGTAAGGCAGAGGAGGTCGCGGTCCAACTAGCGACATATCTCCACACAGGACATTCCAAAATTGGGGGAGTTCATCAAGGCT
The DNA here is from genome assembly GCA_005881495.1 of Chloroflexota bacterium. The sequence goes on along the minus strand of VBHI01000086.1, from coordinate 9,617 downwards.
GGCGGCGCGGATAAATTTCCCTATTCTCGTGACACGAGGGTCATCATGTGTTTTATAAGGTGCCAGTTCATCATTATTGAGTGTTCTACCATTGATGTAGTGCTTGATAGCTGTACGATGCCGTATGTCGTCGCAATTGACATACATAGAGCGAAACTTGAGCATCTCAAAATCTTGACCGTTGCGTCCTACGCGTTTCTGCCGATAAATGATGGGGCCTCTTGAGTCTAGCAGGATCAACACCGCGATGACTGCGCATATGAGTAGAATGGGTAATGAGAAAAGTAGAGTAAACACAACATCGAGAACACGTTTGGCCCGTGTATAACCAAGGTTAATGCTAATAGCTTGTATGGGCGCCGACCGAATTCCCACAGTACCCTCCACTCGCTTACAAGTAGTATTTTCACAGAGACTGGCTATAAAATAGCATAGCCAACGTAGGTGTAGAAATGGTTCTTATTCATATGCAAAAATGGTATAAAGTGAAGGTAAATGTTAACGTGAACGCACAAAAAGCAGAGCCTTCATCTGTTCAGGTTAAATCTTCTCCACTTATGCGCAAGAGTTCAAAGAGAAGCAAATGGTTGTAAAAACTCAAGCAGGCCTTTCTTATCACGCCTACTCGGTTAATAGCTTGATATTTCTAAACATAAAGATTTGAGTTAAACCCAATCTTAACCTCTATAGCTATCAGCTTAGCACTTCCAACTTTTAGTATATGTTGGAGGAGTTGTTAGGTGGTACTGCTTTTTTTCAATTGAGGTTGGTTATTGAAGGAGCTATTTCTTGTATGCAGATACCTCTGGTAGACCTACAAGCACAGTATCGATCAATTAAGCCAGAAATAATGGCAGCAATTGAAGGTGTGCTTGAGGTCATGCAACTTTACCTCGGCCCTCAAAGCTTAACATTTGAGGACGAATTTGCACGGTATTGCGGATGTCAATATGGTGTTGGTCTCTCTTCGGGAACCGATGCCCTTATGCTTGCTCTGCGATCATGTAACATTAGCCCCGGTGATGAGGTGATCACCGTTACTAACACCTTTATCGCGACTGTAGAGGCGATTGCGCTGGTAGGGGCAACGCCTGTCTTTGTCGATATTGATCCACATACCTACACCATGGACTGGCGACAACTTGACCAAGTTCTGACTTCCCATACTAAAGCTATCATCCCGGTTCATTTATATGGCCATCCTGTAGATATGCAGCCAGTACTCGATTTTGCTCGTTTGCATGGTTTACGTGTGATTGAAGATGCTTCGCAAGCCCAAGGTGCAACATACAAGGGACAGCGAGTTGGCAGTATGGGGGACATTGGCTGTTTCAGTTTCTACTTCAGTAAAAACTTGGGAGCCTATGGTGAAGCAGGCATATGTGTGACGAACGATGCAAGACTAGCAGTGACTCTACGCAAGTTGCGCGATCACGGTTCGCTCATTCGCTACCAGCATGAAATGATCGGAGTCAATGCACGCCTGGATGAAATACAGGCAGCTGTGCTACGGGTGAAGTTGCGCTACCTGGAGCAATGGAATGCCTTGCGCCAGGCTCACGCCATTTTCTATACAGAGCAACTACAGGGGATAGTCGAGACTGTCCCGGTTGTTCGACCTTGGGCTGCACATGTTTATTATGTCTACGTTGTACAGGTGCAGGAACGCGACCGCTTTCGCAAGCAGTTAGAGCAAGAAGGAATAGCTACCGGTATACACTATCCAACACCTATCCACCTACAGCCTGCCTGCGCACGGTACGGGTATGTACGCGGTATGCTACCTGTGACGGAGGCTTGTAAAGAATGCATCGTCTCCTTGCCTATGTATCCAGAACTTACTACAGAACAAATGCAGATAGTCGTGAATGTAGTCAAGAGAAGCATCGTGTCGAGAGTTCCGAGCGCTTAACAAGAAGTGTACTCAACGTTTGAAAGCACCATACGTTGAAGGGAAATTAAGATAATGAAGGAATTACGTTTTGGTGTTATCGGCTGGGGATACTGGGGTCCTAAAATTGCGCGTAATCTCGATACATTACCACAAGCAATGGTAACAACCGTGGCAGACAATGATGCTCAGCGCCTGGCAATGCTGGCAGTGAATCAGCCATGGATAAAGACGGCGACGCATGTAGAGGACTTATTTCGATCAGACGTCGATGCTGTTGTCATTGCTACACCTGTGCGAACGCACTATCAATTGGCACGCGCAGCATTATTGCATAATAAGCACGTACTCGTTGAGAAGCCACTTACCGCCAGTATCGCTCAAGCGGAGGAATTGATTGCACTGGCTCAGGAGCGAGAGCGGGTATTGATGGTAGGACACACGTTTGAGTATAATCCAGCCGTAAATGAACTGCGAAAGCTCGTGCAAAGCGGCGACCTGGGAAAAATCTACTGTTTCGAAGCTGAACGTGTGAACTTGGGTCTCTTTCGCAATGATATCAATGTCATCTGGGACCTTGCACCACACGATGTCTCGATACTGCTCTACTTATTTGGTAAAAAACCAGAGAAGATCAAGGTGCAAGCGCATGCCCATGTACAGTCGCACATCGAAGACGTCGCCCATCTCGACCTGGAGTTTGCAGATGGCATGAATGCACACATTCATGTTAGCTGGCTTCACCCCTGTAAAATTCGCCGCGTCACAGTAATTGGCGATGCAAGGATGGTAGTCTACGACGATACTAATCCAGCTGAAATGATCAAAATCTACAATAAAGGGGCTGATGTGCATGCCGACCCAGTGGTTTCATATCGCTATGGTGCAATCACCATTCCCCATATCGATTGGATTGAGCCCCTGCGGCTGGAGTGTGAGGATTTCGCGAATTCCATCCGCATAGGAGTACAGCCCCGCGCCCACGGCGGTATTGGTTTGGAGGTGGTGCGGATATTGGCTGCTGCGCAGGATATATTAAAGAAGCAGGAAAGGCAAAACGCAGAGGTACCTGTATGAGCCTACAAAGTTGTCAATTGAAGGAGTATGGGTAGAGTGATGGTTGTGAAAGAGAAACGGTTAGATGGCGAAATGTTCTATGCAGCGCAAGGTATATCTTTTTGCTGATATATCATGACTTACTACCATTTCACAACGGTAGTGTGCATCTCGTCAACACCACTATATGCTATGGTTGAATTGGCTGGATAGCTTGAGTAATACCGGATCAGGAGGTAATCATTGTGTACACCAATAGCAGTGAGATTGTAGAGGGCTCTCGCGATGTGCCAGTTTATGGCGTTCTCTCCACGGTGACAGAGGAACATCGTTTAGACATGCCGCTACTGACGCAGATGGAGCAGAAACAAATAGCGGCCTGGAACGCTCCCCATCAGGATTATCCCCGGGATACATGCGTCCCACAACTGGTGGCAGTGCAGGCAGCCGCCACGCCTGACGCGGTGGCGCTTGTGGCGGGCAGTCAGGCGCTCAGCTACAGAGAGCTTAATCGGCGTGCCAATCAGCTAGCTCATTACCTGCAGGCACTTGGCGTAGGACCCAATGCGCTCGTGGGTCTCTGCATAGAGCGCTCCCTGGACATGGTGGTGGGCCTTCTGGGCATTCTCAAGGCAGGTGGTGCCTACGTCCCGCTGGACCCCACCTACCCGATCGATCGCCTCACTTTCATGCTGGAAGATGCCCAGATTCCAGTGTTGGTGACACGACAACACCAGGCTGCACGCCTCCATGTCGAGAAAGCCCAGGTCGTCTGCCTAGATGCCGACGCGGCAATGTTAGCACAACAGAGCGCAACTGACCCGACCTCAGCGGTCACGATCTCCGATCTGGCGTACGTTATCTATACCTCCGGGTCCACCGGCCAACCCAAGGGCGTGCAGATTACCTATGATGGCCTGCTCAATCTCGTGTTCTGGCATCAGCGGACCTTCTCGGTGACGGCCTCTGACCGGGCGACCCAACTCACAAGTCCAGCCTTCGACGCGACTGGCTGGGAGTTGTGGCCCTATCTTACGGTCGGGGCAAGTATATATCTGCCAGATGAAGATACTCGCGCTACACCTCTATTGCTCCGCGATTGGCTAGTCGGTTGCGGAATCACTATCACTTTCCTGCCGACTGCACTGGCCGAGAGTGTTATAACCCTGGAGTGGCCGTTGACAACCTCTCTGCGCTTCTTGCTGACGGGGGCCGACATGCTCCATCATTACCCACCCACCACCCTACCTTTTGTGCTCATCAACAATTATGGCCCAACCGAGGCGACAGTCGTAGCCACGTCCGGGCATGTGCCTCCCAGTTCGCACACCGATGTACCGCCATCGATCGGTCGCCCCATCGCGAACACGCAGATCTACATCCTGGATGAGCACTTGCAGCAGGTCCAGATCGGCGAGCCAGGAGAACTGCATATTGGTGGGGCAGGCCTGGCCCGGGGCTATCTCAACCGTCCTGAGCTTACTGCGGAAAGGTTCATCCAACATCCGTTCAGCAACGAGCCTGGTGCGCTCCTGTACAAGACGGGCGATCTGGCTCGCTATTTACCGGACGGACAGATTGCCTTTATGGGGCGTACCGACTATCAGATCAAAATCCGGGGCTACCGCATCGAACCGAATGAGATTGTGTCGGTGCTGAATGAGCACCCTACAGTTCAGGCGAGCGTCGTTGTTGCTCGCGCAGATGCCGCTGGTGATAAACGCCTGGTGGGCTACATTGTGCCACTTCCTGGAACTCATGTCGCGGCCAGCTCTCTGCGAGACGTCCTTGTATCACGCCTGCCTGACTATATGATCCCGGCAACCTTCGTGCTACTGGAGGAACTGCCGCTAACACCCAACGGCAAGGTAGATCGTGCCACTCTGCCTGAGCCAGACGCGACAAATACAGTGCGAGATGAGGTCTTCGTTGCTCCCAGGACACCTACAGAAGAGCGGATTGCTGGAATCGTGAGCATCCTTCTGAATGTAGAATGGGTCGGGATAGATGACAACTTCTTTATGCTCGGTGGTCACTCCTTGTTGGGCACGCAGATTATCGCGCGGGTGGCCGACACCTTCGGAGTCGATCTCTCCTTGCGTATCCTGTTCGAGGCTCCCACTATTCGACAGTTGTCTGCCGAAGTTGAACGACTCATACTTGCCAAAGTTGAGGCGATGAGCGATGAGGAAATCCAGCATCTGTTGGGTTGAGTAGATGCGGCTTAGTCTTGTTGCATTACTTAGCCCAAGGAGGA
>VBHI01000086.1:0-4259 GCA_005881495.1 Chloroflexota bacterium | reverse complement strand
TGAACAACTGACGGCATTAGGTCTTTCAGCGCTGACTCCCCTCGCCAGGGTGATGGTTCACCAGATGCTATTTCTGGATCCACCCGCACACGGTCGTGTGCGGGGCTTGGCCTCCAGAGCCTTCACGCCCCACCGGGTGGAATTCCTGCGCTCTCACATTCAGGACATCACCAATAGCCTCCTCGACGCTGTACAGGACAAGGGGCGCATGGACGTGATTAAGGATTTGGCTTATCCCCTGCCCGCTATCGTCACCGCCGAGATGCTGGGGGTGCCAAGCTCCGACTGGGAGCAGTTGACTGCCTGGTCGGCAGATTTCGCCCAGGTGCTCGGTAACTTCCAACACAACCCTGAACGCGCTCCGCGCGTGATACGCAGTTTGGAAGAGATGAGCGCCTACTTCCTCGCCGCGGTTCGCGATCAGCGAGAGCATCCCCGTGAAGGCCTCATCAATGCGCTGTTGACGACTGAAGCCGAAGGAGATCGTCTGACCGAGGAGGAAGTGGTGGCCAACACGATCGTGACCATGGTTGGCGGTCAAGAAACCACCACCAACCTGATCGGCAACGGCATACTCACCCTGCTGCGTCATCCAGATCAACTTGAGAGACTCAGGAACGACCTGTCCTTGATTCCTTCCGCGGTGGAAGAACTGCTGCGCTACGAAAGCCCCAGCCAGCAGACGGCACGCCTTGCCCCCGACGATGTGGTGCTCGGGGGAAAAATGATTCGCAAGCGCCAGGCGGTCATTGCAGTGATGGGAGCTGCCAACCGTGACCCCGAGCGCTTCCCCGACCCAGATCGACTGGACCTGGCTCGCCAGGATAATCGACATGTCGCATTCGCTTGGGCTGCCCACTTCTGCTTCGGGGCACCGCTGGCACGGATCGAGGGCCAGACCGCATTCGAGACAGTGCTGCGCCGGATGCCCAAGCTGACCTTGGAGCCTGGTCCGGTGACCTGGAGAGAGAACTTGGGTCTCCGAGGCTTGACGGCTTTGCACGTCTCGTTTTAAGCTTCCCAGTCCTGGTATGCTCGGCTGCTGACGGTAGGCGCCTGGGTTCGATTCAAGTACTACGGTTGATAGGGAATTCCCTCTACTGCCATGAAAGGAAATGATGGAATGCCAAATACACCAGAGCTTTCAGAGGCCAGGCGCGCCCTGCTCGAAAAATACTTGAGGGGGGAACTCCCACGGGCCGCAACGGCTGTGGATACCATCACTCGGCGCACCCAGGAAAGTCCCGCGCCCCCGTCTTCGACGGATTCCCGGGTCTCCCTGATACCGGTTCAGACTGGCGGATCCAGGCGGCCTTTTTTCTATTTGCATGTGCATTGGATTGGTGGCGCTTTCTATAGCTTCACTCTGGCGCACGATCTGGGATCGGACCAACCATTATATATCATAGACCCCTACAAGTTTGATGGTTTGCAGGTTCCACCTACAATAGAGGCTATAGCCGCGGCGTACATTGAATCGATGCGTGCCGTTCAACCAGAAGGTCCGTATCTCCTGGGAGGCTTTTGTGCCGGAGGACTTCTTGCTTACGAAATAGCCCAGCAACTTCGCGCAGCGGGACAGGTAGTTGACTTACTGGTTCTGATCGACCCTATGGCAGGCCCCATTCGATTCATTAGATTGCTTGGTAGTTTCATTCGTCGTATTGGCAACCTGGTAGATCTCAGCCCCAGTAAGCAGTTAAATTGGTTTCTCCGGCTGCGTTATGTATCGAGAGTTCTGCGACGCTCCCGAGACGAGAATACGGAACACGTCGATAGACTCATGCGGCGTTGGCGAGATGAGCACCCGAAACACTTCTCGCTCATTCCACCTGCCGAAGCTCTCCGTCAGGACTGGATGGCCGTATTTGTTTGGGCGGTTTCTGGTTACTTCCCCCGCCAGTATCCGGGTAAGATGACGTACTTGTTTGCGCGTGAAAATCCTGATAGTCGCAAATTGTGGTGGGGCCAGGTGACTGAAACTGAGAATGTGGAGATACACACCACTCCTGGTACGCACGAGACATGCAGAACCGAGCATCTCCACGATCTGACTAAACAGTTGCGTACGTTCCTGAGCAAGGTGCAAGCGGATGTGTCGAGGTAACGAGCATGAGCGCTCCTGAGTTCTTGTGGTGCTCCCCGCCAGATCTCCTTGTTCTAGGCTACGACGAAGTTCATGTGTGGTGTGCTACGCTAGACCTGCCCTTTTCCTGCCTACAATCTCTGGAGCAGACACTTGCTGCCGCCGAACGAACACGCGCGCAACGATTTCGCTTCCCGAAAGACCGCAGCCACTTCGTCGTCGCCCGTGGGATCCTCAGAGTGATCCTGGGTCGCTACCTGGCCAGCGACCCACGACCCACGAACGCTGCAATTCCGCTACAGCCAGCATGGCAAGCCGTCTCTTGTCGGGGAATCTGGGAGTGATGCCTTGTTTTTCAACATAACTCACTCGCGCCGGATGGCCCTCTATGCCATAACGCGCGGTCGAGACATTGGCATATTTTGCAGTAATGAAAAAAATATTAATCCCAGGTGGCTCTATTCAGATGAAGAACTCATGGTTTCAGGTGCCTTCCTCATAATGGTAAAGCCTGAAGAATAGAGAGCAGGATATTCAATCAATTCTAAGAGCAAGGGAAAACAATGATAATGTCTGTTCAGCAACGTTCAGTGAAGCATCACGAATACGTCGGAAATAGTCGTGCAAACTGTGAAGAAATAAGCTCAGTGTATTAAGGTTCATAGGAGGTGAGAAGATGTCTAGTTGTCTAGTTACAGGTGCTGCTGGTTTCATTGGCTCCCATCTCTGTGAGCAGTTGCTTGCCAGAGGACACAGGGTGATGGGTGTAGATAGTTTCATTCCCTACTATCCAAGAAAGATCAAAGAGAGCAACTTGATCGTCCTTCACGAAACTCCTGGCTTCACCTTTCAGGAGGTCGACTTACGCTATGACGAACTGACTCCTCTGCTGGAAAATGTCGAGGTAGTTTTTCACTTGGCGGCGATGGCGGGCCTGATGCGCAGTTGGAGCGATTTCAACCTGTACATGACTTGCAATATGGGGGTAACACAGCGACTGCTGGAAGCGGCACGCCTGAGCGAGATCAAACACTTTATACATGGCTCAACCTCATCAGTCTATGGACGATTTGCTATGGGCGATGAGGAATCACCTTTAGAACCTGCCTCACCATATGGCGTGACGAAGTTGGGTGCCGAGCATTTGTGTCGGGCGTATGCCGAGAATTTCGGTCTACCCGTGACGATATTAAGGTTCTTCTCTGTGTATGGCCCGCGACAGCGTCCCGACATGGCATACTATATTTTCATCCGGGCCTTGCTCCATGATGAGCCAATCATCATTTTTGGAGATGGCGAACAAAGCCGCAGCAACACCTTCATTGCTGATTGCGTGCAAGGAATCCTGCTGGCCTTTGAAAAACGAGAGCACAGTATTGACGAGATATTCAATCTTGGCGGGGGTGAGGTTGTCACAATCAATCGAGTGCTAAATATACTGGCAGGGCTGACTGGAAAATCTCCCCAGGTTACCTTTGCTCAAGCACGACCAGGCGACCAACGACATACTGCTGCTAACATCGCCAAAGCTCAACGCGTATTGGGCTTTACACCGTCTACGCCCGTAACCGCCGGGCTGCAAGCCCAGCTAGAATGGCAACGAGCACTGTTGTAATATGGTTGCTCTTCGTCGAGACGCCCACGCTACTGATGCCACGCATACTAAATGACAGTGATGAAAGGCAGCGTAAGGCGGCTAAGCCCTGCTAGATCTCCCGCGTAAGCGCTACGGGTTTGTTTGCCCATGATTTCTCTTTTTATCATTCAGGACGAGTAGCCCAATCGCGAAACAGCCGAGAGCAGTCCCAAGGAAGTAGCCTGCGATAGTGTCGGAGATCACATGCACACCAACATAGAACTGAATGGCAGCGCCGACAAAGCAGAGAATGAGGGTCAGCACCACGCATAGCCAGCGCATCACGACCCGCTTTATGTGCCGGCAGAACAGCCAGGCAAGCAGGAGACCTGTGAACCACCAGCGTATAGCGTGGCCGCTGGGATAGCTATGATTCTGTTCGATATGACCACCACTGATATTGATTGGCATCTGCGAGACTGTACGCGCCCAGCCCTGCACGTTCAGTGTCGGCAGAGGCACCTGCCACCACATGCCCAGCCCGAGCTGGAGTTGCAGGAGATGCGATTGCCCTGCTTGCGGACAGGCGAGGGCCAC
>VBHI01000273.1 GCA_005881495.1 Chloroflexota bacterium | reverse complement strand
AGCTTCGGGATGAATACTGTGGTAGCGCATGCGAGCAGCAATGGTAGAAAAACCAGCACGGCGGAGCAAGCTGACGACGGTATTGCGCAAAGCGGCCAGGATTTTAGGTCCATTGCCTGTATGAAGGGTACTTTGATCTTCTCTCATAGTCACATCTTTGACGTAATGTAAGCGATTTTGATAGCTAGGCAAGAGGGATCGCTCCCTCCCGCCCGCCTTCAGAACCGGACATGAGAGCTTTCCCCTCATCCGGCTCCTCAATGAGATGGCTCGTGTCATGAGCACCCCAGGCATGCTTCTTTGCATGTCGTTGATCATGGCAGTGCCGATGGAGAGCGACAAGATTACTGAGTGCATCGGTACCCCCTTCACTGCGGGGCGTGATGTGATCGATCTCTATCAAATCGCTCTCGGTAAAGTACAGTTCACACCAACGACATTTCCCTTGTTGCTTGTGCAGCAAGGCTCCCAGTTTGCTCTTTGTGAGCGGGTGAGATTGTTGCAATCTCTTGGCCCAATAGAGTAGATTTCCATCAAATGGACTGACCGTGCCTTTGACCTTCACATGGCGTTGGATCGCAGTGGCGGCATGATCGCTGAGATACAGACCATCAGACGTTGCAAAGCGCCAGTGATCTTGTCCCATTGTTCGCCAGTAGCGCGTTCGTATCCAACTCGCAGACTTGCGCGTATGTCGGCGTTTAGCCCAGCGAAGCAAGAGCGGAAACAAGTGGTAATCACAGTCATTGAGGGTTTTCTTGGCGGCGACGCTGCGGTAGTAGCGTGACCATCCACGTATCTTTGGGTTCAATTGCCCAATGAGCGCAGCTTGAGAAAGTCCTGTGCCTGCGAGAACCACCGCTCGTAATGCTTCTCGATGCCGTTTGATGGCCTCCTTACTGGGTTGAATGAGCGTTTTGAAGCCGAGCCGTCTGCCGTTTTGTGTTCCTGAATGGTGTTTCCCAACAGGATACTGCCGTATCTCGAACCCTAAAAAGTCGAAGCCGGGAGGCTCTGTTTCCAGAGCTTCGAGGGTATGGGTCACACGGGTTTTGCTCGGCTTCATTTCCAGTCCCATGTCCTTTAACCAGCTTTCCAATCTGCTTCTGGCCTGTTCGATCCCTTCACGGGTTCGATAGAGCACCACCAGATCATCAGCGTAGCGAACCAGCCTAGGTCTATCTTTGCCCTTGTAGCCTTGCTGGATAGCCTGGACCATACCATGCAGAGCAACATTGGCGAGGAGAGGACTCAGTGGTCCTCCTTGCGGAGTTCCAGCTGGTGTTGGCTCGAACCTATTCTCTTCCAGAACTCCTGCCTTGAGCCAGGCCTTGATGGCCCGTCTCATCGCGGGAAAGGTCTGGAGTTTGTGTAAGAGTGCTTCGTGATTGATCTGATTGAAGCAATTCGCAATATCTGCATCCAGCACGTATTTGGGCTGTTTGCAAATGTAAATGAAGATGGCTTAGCCTCAAACCGTGCCTCCCATTCGGGTTCTAGGGCCAGTTTCACCAGGCATTGATGAGCGCGATCTAGCATCGTGAGGATGCCTAACGGCCTTTTCTCTGCCTTTCCCGGCTTGGGTATCCAGACTCGTCTGGTTGGCAGGGGTTTGATCTTTTTGTGGTGACGCAAGTGGTGGACCAGGGCCAGTCGCTGCGCTGGTTTGACGGATTTCACTCCATCCACTCCTGCGGTTTGCTTGCCCTGGTTATCCTGTGTCACCCTGCGGACTGCCAGTGTACGGGCTGCCTTCGATTTCATGAGTATTCGTTGGAGATTGTGGACTGCTTGGTCGTTGCCACGAAGAGAGGCTTGATAGATCCGTTTTTGCAGTCGGTACACCTTTCGTTCTAGCTTGCGCCAGGGAATCTGTGCCCAGTCTTCGATTGGGTGCTCAGCACCCATCGCTTCCGTTTCTTTCCTGTGACTCATGGCTCTATCCTCCATCTCACCGTACCGATGTCAGCGTATCCTCTGGCTTTCCCAGAGGCGTTTGCTTCTTCGGCAATCCTTCTCTCCGCTCGCGTGCGGGTGGTTGCCTGCTCCCTGGATCGACCACCAGAGAGAGCGAGCGGAGAGTTACTCCGTTCCGATCCGGTGTTTTGCGTTCCCGTAGGTTCGTCTCTATCCGCCGGGTCAAGGGGGTGAAGTCGAGAGCCGCATCGATGTTCTCGACCCCTATGTGACCATGACCATTTTGGTCAGAGCCTCTTACCTCGCGTTGGCTCTTTCACTGTGACGACGGTTCATCGAGCGTTCGCTTGCGCTAACCGTAGGAACCTGCGTAGCGGAGACCACCTGGTCGAGGTCCAGACTCTTCCGCATTTCTCCCTGCTTCACGGATTGACGACCAGCCGCTACCGTGAGGGAGCCGCGTTTCCTCCTTCACCCAGAGGGTGGGGAATTACGCCCCACGTCACCCGATCAGTTGTCAAGGAGCTTTTCACCTCCTTGCTCGCCATCCTTGAGCTTTGCGCTCATTGTTACCCTAAGCATGAGGATTACCCCTCATACTCGGCTTCAGAACCGGACGTGACACGTTAGCGTCATCCGGCTCCTCGATCATATGGTCCTTGTCACGGATACTTGTCTCAGCACGTCGGGCGTGCCGTTGGTCATGGCAGTGCCGATGAAGGGCAAATTTGTTACTTAATTCTTCCCCACCACCTTCGCTTTTTGGCGTAATATGGTCGATCTCTATTTGATCTTCATCTTTGAAAAGAAGTCCGCACCAGCGGCATTTTCCCTGTTGCTTCTGAAGTAATTTGCCCATCGTTCCACTCAGCATAGGGTACCGTTTGAGCCGAGTACTCCAGTACAGGAAATCGCCATCGTATGGGCTTGCCGTTCCTCGAACCTTGGTATGACGTTGAATCGGTCTGGCGTTGTGCCTTTTGAGCACATGCCCTTGCTGGTCCCTGAAGACCCAACTTGCGCCGGGTTCCATGTTCCAGTATTTTTTGATGACCCATTGCCTCCCCTTGGTCGGATGTCGGCGGTAGGCCCATCTCCTCAATTGCTGATAGACCAGATGGTCACAGAGGGAGAATGTTTTTGCTGCTACTACCGTTCGATGGTAGTTGGCCCATCCTCGAATGATCGGATTAAGCGTCTGAATGAGGTCTTGTTGCGATGCTGACCGTAATTTCCTGATGCTTTTGCCGATCTCATGCATATGGCGTTCGATTGCTCCCTTGCTCGGCGAAATGATGGTTTTGAAACCAAGTGGTTTTCCCCAGGTGTTTTTTCCCGTGTGCGTTTTGCCCACTTGAAATTGCCGAATGGCGAACCCTAAGAACTCGAACCCGACCGTCCCTTGATAGGGCCTCAAAGTATGAGTTATTTTGGTTTTGCTTGGCTTCAATTCCAGTCCCATGTCGGTTAACCATGTTTCCAGTACTGTTTGCGCTCTTTTTACACCTTCTTCCGTTGCATGAAATACCACCAGATCATCTGCATACCGGACAAATTGTGGTTTCCCTTCCTTCGTGCGGAATGCTTCCATGACGACTGTCTCCATGCCGTGAAGCGCCACATTCATGAGGAGTGGTGAAATTGTGCCCCCTTGAGGGGTACCGCTCTTCGTTTCCTCAAAGACTTCTTTGTCGATGGCTCCTGCTTCGAGCCATGCCTGAATGGCGCGTTTCATGGCCGGATAGGTGTTGAGCTTCTTGAGTAGGGCTTGATGGTTAATGTTGTCGAAGGCCCCTTTCAGATCGGCATCTAAGACATATTTGTCCTTTTGCTTGATCGCGTCGAAGATGGCCTCGACTGCATCATGGCAAGAGCGTCCTGGGCGAAACCCATATGAATTGGGTTCAAAGAGGGCTTCCCATTCTGGCTCCAGGGCGAGTTTGGCAAGATGTTGCCTCGCTCTTTCTTCCATGACGGGAATTCCCAAAGGACGCTTCTCGGCCTTCCCAGGCTTCGGTATCCACACTCGGCGCACCGGTGGGGATGTCGCTTTCCAGTTTTTTGGGTGGATGTGGTTTGCCATGACAAGGCGTCCGGCTGGCTTGACGGATTTTATCCCGTCAATGCCTGCGGTCTTCTTGCCCTGGTTATCCTGTGTCACCCGGCGAACGGCGAGCAGCCTGGCTGCTTGGGATTTCATCAGCAATTTTTGGAGTTTGTGGACTGCTCTAGTGTTGCCACGTTGACTTGCTCGGAAGATGCGCTTTTGGATGCGAAAACAATGTTGCTCTAGCTTACGCCAGGGAATCTTGTTCCAAGCCTCACTCTCAGGGTCAAGCCGGGGCTTGATCTGAGGTGCTTTCCTCTTTGCCATCCGACTGGTACCTCTTCCTTCCATATCATCGTGCCGACGTCAGCCTATCCTGGGCATTACCCCAGGCATTTGCTTCTTCGGCAATCCTGCTCTCATCTCGCTTGCGGTCTGGACACCTGCTCATCGGATCGACCACCAATGAGAGCGATGATGAGAGTTACCCCGTTCCAACGTCCTGTTTTGCGTTGCTTTAGACCTGTACTATCCACCGGGCTTATCGTGAGTGAGCATAAAGGCAGCCGAAATGCTTTATGCACTGCGATGGGGTTCATCGCGGCCAGTACCTTTTTGGTCAAGCCTGTTATCCTCCGTAGGCTTGGTCCCGTTAACGATGGTTCAGACGTACATTTGTTTCCTGGTCATAGCAACTAGCTGGAAGAGTTTCGGATGAGGTTTCCGCTTCTCTTCTGTATCCTCCCTCGCTTCGCTTGATTGATGTCCAGTCGCACTAGCGGAGGGATGCTGTCCGCGCTCACCTCGCGGGTAGGGAATTGCGCCCTACTTCAGAACGTCAGTTATCGGGTCACACTAAAGTGAACGGATCGCACGATGCACTCCATATTCCGTGGCGATTTCGTTCGCCGTTTTATGTCCCTTGATGGCTTCCAATGCCACCTTCGTCTTCAGTTCCACGCTGTATCGCTTGCGTTGTCCTGCCATCGATTTCTCCTTTTGGTGCTTCTCTCGATACAGCTATTTTATCTTATCCACCTGTCCAGGAAACTGGTTCATCCGCATCTTTCGTGCTAAAGGGTTGCAACCCTGCTTCGTAAAGAGAAAGAGAGAAGAAAAATAAGTAGAAGTAGGTCATTGCCCCATGTTTTCCCTTCCTTTTGAGTTACCCGGTTTTACTGTCACGCAAGTGGA
>VBHI01000272.1 GCA_005881495.1 Chloroflexota bacterium | reverse complement strand
CTTTGAGGTGCCGCGGACACATGAACACCAAGCCCGTTCCACCAAACTGGCGATCCGTTTCGCCACGCTCACGATCGCGCCGCCGCGTCCCAAGAAGAACCACGCGGTGTGGAAACCGCTGCCGTTACAGGTGGTGCTGGCTGAAGAGGTGGACCCTCCCGAAGGAGAGACCGCGGTGAGTTGGCTGCTGCTGACCACGATGCCGGTGACCGGGTATGAAGAGGCGGTACAAGTCGTGCTCTGGTACAGCTTGCGTTGGCTGATCGAGCGCTATCACTATGTGCTCAAAAGCGGGTGTCGGATTGAGGAGTTGCAATTGGAAACGGCGCAACGCTTGGAACGGGCCCTAGCCACCTACTGCATTGTGGCGTGGCGCTTGTTATGGCTCACCTATGAAGCGCGACAGGCACCCGAGTCCAGTTGTGAGGTGCTGTTGCAGAAGGAGGAATGGCAGGCGTTGTATGCCACCATTCATCAGACGCCGACCCCCCCAGAGCAGCCTCCGACCTTGCACGAGGCAGTCCACTGGATTGCTCGCTTGGGAGGTTTCTTGGGGCGCAAGAGTGATGGCGAACCGGGTGTCAAGGTCATCTGGCGAGGCTTGCGTCGCTTGGAGGACATTGCCGCCACTTGGCGGCTCCTCCATCTCACCGAACCGCCAGCAACTTTTGGGTAATGGGAAGACTATGGACGTTTTCCGCTTCATGATCGTGAAGCGGCTATGTGAGCCGTTCTGTCCACCGCACCGCCCCATTACACAGATCTGTACGCTTAAGTTGGTGCCTATGGGTCGGCAGGGGGCATAGCTCCTTGCCGACCCATACACATTTCATACTTGGATCTTCGTGCGCACGTTCGGTCGAGTCTCTGCCTCTTGATGTAATGCTACCCCACCTGCGACAAGGAGAATGCCGGCGATCTCTACCAATGTTGGGATCTGACGCAGGACAACGACCCCGATCACAGCAGCGGATGCTGGCAGTAAAGAGAGCAACAGCGCAAATGTCGCACGTGGCAACCGGGCCATGGCTAACTGATCACACACATACGGGATGACCGACGAGCAAATCCCCACACCAATACCCGCGAGGAGGAGCAGTGGCTGCGTCATCGCTGGCAAGGCACCGGTAAGCCCGATAGGGGTAATGGTGACAAGCGCGATGAGCATTGCTGCTCCAAGCCGATCTATTCCGGCAGCGCCACCGTCCTGGGCGATCCGATGGCCGAGCACCACATAGAGCATGAAGAAGGCACAGTTGGCAAAGGCAAACACGTAGCCGAGTGGCTGCCCACCGAATCGTGCATCTGTCAGGAGCCATCCGCCCCCCGCTGCCAGCAACAACGCGACGATGTTTCGTGGGGTCCGCGCACCGAGCGCAGCAAGCGTGATGGGACCAAGGAACTCGATGGCTCCAACGGTTCCCAGGGGGAGGCGAGAGATGGCCAGGTAAAAGCTGGCATTCATGAGGCCGAGCACCACTCCTAGTGCGAGAAGCGTGCGACGCTTCGCCCAGGGGATCCTCACAAACATGCGCCATGGCCGACGCCACACCGCAAATACGACGGCGGCACTCGCGATGCGGAACCACGCCACCCCAAGTACCGAGACACTGGAGAAGAGGAGCACCGCAAATGCTGGACCGAGGTAGTGGAAGATGGCACTCACGAAAAAGTACACCTGTGGCGGGATCCTGGTCGTCACATCCACTTTTCTCACTTGAAACATATTATCTCCTAACCTAGATTTCCTACTTCTTTATGGTACAATGGAAAGCAGCAGAAATACATGGCAAGTTTAAGGAGATAATGGTTCTATGTCTCAAGATTTAAGGAAAAAACGGGTATTTACTTACACGTCATTTCATGCAGAAATTGACTCGGTTAATCTACGGGTGCTGGAAGAACTTCAGCGTGATCCCCGGTTGACCATGTCTGAACTGGGTCGCCGAGTCGGGATGTCATCGCCGGCCGTAACGGAACGAGTTCGTCGCTTGGAAGAAGCCGGAGTGATTCAAGGATATCGCCTGGAGTTGAATCCAGCAGCACTCGGGCTACCGATTTCTGTGTACATTCGCATTCGCCCGAGTCCAGGACAACTTTCTAAGATTGTCGAACTGGCTCAGCAGATTCCTGAAGTCGTTGAATGTCACCGCGTTACTGGTGAGGATTGCTTCATTCTCAAGGTGCATATCCCTGCCATCGATCAGCTTGATCGACTCCTCGACTGCTTCCTCTTATATGGCTCAACGACAAGCTCTCTTATCCAGTCCTCACCTGTTCCTCTTCGTCCTCCGCCTCTACCTGAAGACTCATTACTTGAGTAGTGATCCTACGATCCGAATCTTGCTTGACGTGTCTACACTTTTTATAGCATACCATTGAAGGAGGACAGAATCGATCCTCGTTTGAGAAAAATGCCGTTGGAGATTACTGAAAGCAGCGTGTTGTCATGTACCATCACACCAGTCGCGTCCTCACGGGGAATTTGATGCGTATTCCAATGATGTTGATCTGGCCTGGAGGCACCTATTTGGCCGTTTTGGTTAAATGCTTCAGAAATTTTCTTTTTCTCCTCTCATCGCCTACGACAAAGCAACAGCAGCAAAATTGTTCAATCAGGTAAGCATTATACGTGTCGGGCTCCTACCAAAAAGGCGGCGTGAGTGCCCCTGGCTTGAGCCATGGGGGTGAAACGCCGCCCGTCCACAGACGGCACCGCTTGACAGATGCCGTCTCACGTCCAATAATGAGAACCATGAGAACGTTTGAATACAGACTGTATCCAAATAGAGAACAGCAGCACTTGCTCATGCAGGGTTTGATCGAGTCTCGCCATCTCTATAATGAGATGTTAGAGACGGTCAAAGTACAATATGCGGACAAAGGCACGTTCCCCACCAAGTACGATTTGACCAAGCTGTTCAAAGGACGGGGTGGGGAGCATGTGCCCGCGACCACGGTCCAAATGCTGGCTGATCGACTCAGTAAGGCCCTCAAACGCTTTCTTGCCCGTAAGGAATTGGGCGAAAAGGTTGGCTTTCCGCGCTTCAAAACGCCAAACCGTTGGCATTCTCTCCAACTGAGGCAGTATGGGAAAGATGCCTATCTGCATGAGGATAGGAAGCATTTGATAGTGCCTGCCAAGGTGGGGAGGTCGCTCAAGATCAAGTTGCATCGACCCTTGGAGGGAACTCCCAGGACAATCCACCTTGTCCTACGTGCGGATGGGCATTGGTATGCGCTCATTGTGTGCGAAACTACCTCCCAAACTGAGCATCTGCCTGGCAATTGCTCTCACCCGGATATCGGTATTGATGTGGGGTTGAAGTCGTTTCTGACGGACTCTGAGGGCACAACTGTTGCCAATCCCCGTTTCTTCCGTACCTCTCAGCAAACGCTCAGAAGGAAGCAGCGTGCGTTGTCCCGCCGGAAAAAAGGGTCTCATCGCCGTCGGAAGGCGGCCAGGAACACCGCAAAGACGCATCTCAAGATTGCCCGTCAACGCCGTGATTTTCATTTCAAGACGGCCAAGCAGTACACGGAGAGCTACCAGCATCTCGCGGTAGAAGACCTGGCTCTCCCCAATATGGTCAAGAACCATCATCTGGCCAAGTCCATCCTGGATGCCTCGTGGGGCGCATTTCTCGCGATTCTTGAAGAGAAGGCTGAGAGAGCCGGTCATCAAGTGATCCGAGTCAACCCGCGTTTCACCTCGCAGCAGTGCTCCACCTGTGGTGAAATCGTGCAGAAGAGTTTGTCTGTCCGGACGCACATGTGTCCTTTCTGTGGCTATGTGGCAGACCGCGATGTCAATGCCGCGAAAAATATCTTGTTCCGGGCCAGGGCATGGCCTTCAGGGATGGCTCCCGCTGGGGAGCCAGTTGAACTGAGAAGCCCCCGGCTTTAGCCGTGGGGAGTTGTCACGTGACGTGCCGATCCCTGAGCCGCTTCCAGATGAGGTATTGATACAAAATCACTTTGTGGGAGTCAATTTTGTAGATACCCAGCATCGCGCTGGCTTATATTATCCTGTTGCGCTGCCGCTGATACCAGGTACAGAAGCATCCGGCGTGGTAGCAGCAGTAGGTTCTGACGTGACCGATTTCCGCGTTGCAGACCGCGTGGCTTACGCGGGCTATATGGGTGGAAACTATGCCGAATTTACCTGTGTTCCCCATGATCGGATTGTATCTGTCCCCGACGCCATGCCGTTAGAGCAAGCCGCGCAAACCCACCTGCTCTTAGAGAGTAGAGCAACAAGCGGAAAATTGCTCTTAAAAGTGACATAAAAGGAGAAACATTGGAAGATGTCAGTCATTCCAGAAAATTACGCTGACTTGCTTGAGACCAAGGCACTTGCGCATATTGCGACCATTGGGCCAAATGGTGATCCGCAAAGTACTCCTGTCTGGTTCGGGTGGGATGGGAACCGTGTTTTGCTGACCCTGACAAAAACAGCGCAGAAGTACCTTAATCTTCGGCGTGATCCACGCCTTGCGCTCTCAATCGTTGATCCGAAGAATGCGTATCGTTATCAAGAGATACGCGGTCGTGTTGTACGTATCGATGAGGATCTTGACAGACACTTTGTCAACTCGATGGCAAAGAAATACCTCAATCAAGATGTCTATCCCTGGCACCGCCCTGGTGACGAGCATGTAGTGGTGAGAGTTGAACCAGAACGCACAACTCACATGGGTTAAGTAACAACTTTGTTTCTCATCATGCCCAGGCCTTCAATTTCCGTCTCCACCACGTCTCCCGCTTTGAGAAACTCAGGGGGATTGCGCGCAAAACCAACGCCACTCGGCGTACCGGTCGCGATAATATCACCTGGCTCAAGCGTCATGCCCCTGGAAAGTATGGCGATGATTTGTCGTATGGAGAAAATCATCATGCTCGTATTCGCCTCTTGTTTGACAACGCCATTGACACGCAGGCGAAGCGGCAGACGCTGCGGGTCCGCCACCTCGTCCGCGGTAACAATCCACGGCCCCATTGGGCAATAGCCATCAATGCTTTTGCCCTTAAAATACTGTTTATGCTGGCGTTGCAGGTCGCGAGCAGTGACATCGTTTAGCACGGTATAGCCAAAGACATAATTCATGGCCTCTTCTTCGCGGATGTTTTTGCCCGTCTTGCCAATAATGACGGCCAACTCGGCCTCCCAGTCAACCTCTACAGAGACAGCAGGATCAATCACAATATCTCCAAAGGGGCCATTTGCCGTAGTGGGAGCCTTGGTGAAAATAACGGCATGGTCAGGCAAGGCGGCCGTACGTCCATGCGCCTCCGCCGACTCTTTGGCATGCTCGGCATAATTCAGTCCCAGGCACATAATATTCCTGTGTGGACGAGGAATGGGTGCCGCCAGCTCTACCCCGTCGATGGTAGAGACAGCACCGATCGAGGCGAACGTGTTGACCTCGCTGAAACGGCGCCCAGCCGCTTTGTCCATAATGGACTGGAGCAAGGGCTTCCACGACTCGTACTTCTCGATCAGATCCTGCATCTGATCAGGCCCGATGAGTGTCAGTGCTTGCGAGGCGAGATCAACGTCGAGAACTTCGTCTCCCTGGACAAGACCCAGATGTGGTTTGGGAATGGCAGCAGTAGAAAAGCTGACAAATTTCACGGAGAGCCTCCTTTACAATGAGGGCAAAAAGATTAGAGCAGCGCTGACCGCTTGAAAACGGGGTGAATAGGAGTGCGCGACCGGGTTTCCTATGAGACCGACGCGTAAAGGCGATGGGCTATCTTTTTGTTGCTCAAACTCCATTGAAATTACGATGCTCTTTTCTCAGTATCTGTATGATACTATACAATAGTATTCAGATCTATGCACACAGATCTATGCAAATATGAACGGAGAAAACTTTCATGGCAGTTCAACCGCGCCTGGCCTCAGCAGTTATGCTGCTGCGTGATGTGGCCTCTGGGCAAGGAATAGAAGTGTTTATGGTCCGCAGGGTTATCCAAAGCGACTTTATGCCCGATGTCTATGTTTTTCCAGGCGGCTCAATCTCTGCCGATGATCGCGCCGCGGAGCAGGCGGAAGAGGTCTGTACGCCCATTGCCCCCAGCGCGGCAGACCCGGAGGGTCGCACTATCCTGGGTAGTGGCGCAAGGGCGGCCGCCATTCGTGAGCTATTTGAGGAGGCAGGCGTACTGCTTGCCTATCGCGATGGGCAGATTTTGGCTATCAATGAAGAAGACGTGGCCCGTTTTGATGGCTATCGCCAGGCATTCAATGAGCGCAAAGGTTCTTTGATAGAGATGGCTCACACCGAAAACCTCCGATTGGCGACCGACCGCCTCGGCTACTTCGCACACTGGATTACTCCCGAGGGGATGCCAAAGCGTTTTGATACACATTTCTTTATCACGACCGCACCTGCTGAACAACAGGCGGCGCATGATCGCCTGGAGACCAGCGAAGGCATATGGATTGCACCGGTTGAGGCCCTGGCACGTTTCGAGCGCAACGAGTTCCCGCTCGTTTTTGCCACAATCTACCAGTTACGCGAGCTTGCTGCCTTTCACAGCGTTGAAGAGGAGGGGCAGGGGGGACAGGGGGAGCGCGCGTCTATCTCCCCGGCGATGACGATAATAAATGGGATGTACCCGAACATATGACACGCTCATAGTGACCAGATTATGTTGTTTGACTTATTCATGTGGAGAGCGGAAAATCCAGGGAGGGCCGATAATGAGGTTTAACAAATTGATCCAGGAATCCGTATGGGTCACCGCACTGTCATGCTGAGCACATTCGCTTCGCTCAGTGTCAACTCCGCGAAGCATCTCGCTGCCCCGCGCGACAGACCCTTCGCTGCGGCTCAGGGTGACACGGTGAGGCAGCTTAGGTTGATGCATATTAGGGCCGATAAATCGGCGGTGGGCGCGATAAATCGGCCCCTACGGCTGGTTCACCCACTAATGCTGGCTCTGTAGAGGCCGATAAATCGGTCCCGAAGGATGACCAGATTATACTGTTAAAGGTCGTTATCGCGTCCCAAGAAAAGGAAACTTGTAAGATGCACACCCCTTATACTATTATTCTAGCCCCTAATCCCTCAATGATGTCGGGGCCAGGCACAAATACCATTGTTCTTGGCAGCGGGGCCGAGGGTGCCACGATCATCGATCCAGCGGTTGATGACATTGCTTATCTCGACGCCATCATAAAGGAGGGCTCGCAACGGGGCACTATTCGCCGTATCCTCATCACTCATGGACATCCTGACCACATTGGCGGGGCGCTCGCTCTCAAAGAACGACTTGGCGTGGCAATACATGCTTTCAGCCGCGAGGGCGTTCCTATGGCTGACAGGGAAATTACCGATGGCGCAACCTTTCCTGCCGGGGACGACACGCTGCGTGCTATCCATACCCCTGGACATCGCTTTGACCACCTGTGCTACTTGCTGGAGCGCCAGAAAATTCTCTTCGCAGGCGATATCATCGCCAGTGTCGGCACCGTGGTAATCAATCCACCAGAGGGTGACTTGCAGGACTATCTCGACACGCTCAAGCGCCTGCAGGAGATGGAGATCGCGGAGATGGTTCCCTCGCACGGCCCTCCCATAAGCGACCCCCAGGCTAAACTTGCCGAGTACATTGAGCACCGCATGCAGCGCGAGGAGCAGGTAATCCTGGCGCTGGAGGAGTTGCCGCGCGGCTCGGCGATTGCTCAGTTAGTACCGCTGATTTATATGGATGTCGATCCGCGCTTACATCCAGTCGCGGCCAGGACTGTCGAGGCCCATCTGCTGAAATTGGAGCGCGAAGGTCTGGTTGAGCGGTTGGGGGAGGATGCATGGGCGTTGGTGCGGCCAACGGCGTAGCTGTTGATTAACTTTATTCTTTTCGTGACAACAAAACACCTGTTTTCACAGAGCTGTCTTCGCCATAGAATCGTGAAAACGGACCGGAAGACAACACGAAGCGCTTGGCGTTGTCCTCCGGTCCGTTCGTACGGAAAGCGGTCGTTTACTCTGTCAGATGGACCTTGACCACGACCTCTCCATCTTCTTCAGGGAGTACCTCTGCTGTGCCGGTGCGCATTTCCCCACGCAGCAGGACATGCACCGTGGCCTCCCCAACCAGATTCTTCCACCAGGGAGACCTCACCACCCGAAGCCTCAGCGTTTCGCCCTCCTGCACATAGCGCATCGGCGTCGTAAACTCCTTCCCACTCTTGCGCCCGGTAAACGTGAGAAGCAGGAGCCGGTCGCTCCTCATCCTATGCCATGGGGAACGCAAGATGGTCGTCGCTATCGCGTTGGCCAGGATTAGGACAGGCCGGGGCGGCTTGGGATAGTGGACACTTGTCTGGGTGTCGTTCATCGGTTTTCTCTTGTTCTCTGACCCAATCGGGCCGATTCCCTGGCCAGGTCTCCACGCCACATGGAGTGCTGTCCAGGGCCAAGTTCGTTGAAACGTGCCCGAGAACCCAACCTCCCCTCCTCAGGGATTGGTGAAGCCGGAGCACTGTGCGCCGGAGCGCACCACACACCATCTGGCCTTACTATAGAGCATGGCGTGGAAGTGTGTCAACCAGGAAAGAGCGGCCCTATTCGCGGAGAGAGCGAAAAATTATTGTCAGAAAAATGACGCCGCGCGAGATGTGCATTGACGGCGCCCTTGACAAACCCGCATTTATCTGTTAAAATAACAGTGTTATCTAAAGGAGCAGTGTTATGAAGAAAAGCACAGTGGGCACACAGGCCCAACGCCTGCGGCAGGCGATTCGCCACCGGCAGGCACAGGAAAAACAAGAACTACGTCAGGCCATCCTGACCGCAGCAGGCACATTGTTCCTGGAGCAGGGCTATGAGCGCTTCTCGTTGCGCAAGGTGGCTGAGCGCATTGGCTACTCTCCCACTACCATCTATCTCTACTTTCGCGATAAGGACGATCTGCTCTTCACGGTGGTCGATGAAGGGTTTGTGCGGTTTGGCCAACAGCTGGCGGCCGCTGCGGAAAGCCAGGAGGATCCCTGGGAGCGACTCATCGCACTCGGTCGAGCCTACGTGGCCTTTGGCTTACAGCACCCGGTCTATTATCAACTCATGTTCATGCAGCGTACCGATTTCTTGACGCACAGACCTGCGGGTGAGAGCCAGCCGCGCATTGCGAGCTTTCGGGTGTTGCAGCAGACCGTACAGCAAGCTATTGATGCCGGAGTTCTGCGGCCAGGTGATGTAGAGAGCTATAGCGATGTCCTCTGGGCTGTGGTGCATGGCATGGTCTCCCTGGCGATTACCATGCCAATGTTCGACGCCTCTCGCATTCAACGAACGATGGAGACCGCGTGGCAGATGGAGTGCCAGGGCTTGCGGCAGCACTAGCGTTTTTTTATGCCTAACTTAACGCTGTTATTCTAGTTATATCAGTTTACTGAAAGGAGGTGGAAACTCATGGACCCTATCCGACTGTTCTCCATCATTTCGTGGATCGCCCTGCCGACGGTCATGTTCGGCGGCTATTCGCTGTTAGGGTTGATGGCTCGCGGCAACACCTGGCTCACGCCGTTTCGAGCGACGTACTTCCGGGCTGGTCACGCCCATGCCGGGGTTTTCCTTGTCGTGTCATTGCTGTACTACACCTACCTGGCTCAGACCCCTTTCTCTAGCGGTCTCAAGCTGGTGGCATGTATCGTGCTTCTGATCGGTGTTCTCGCGCAATCGGGATGCTTCTTCTTGCACATGCTTGCAGGAAAGCCTGGAAGGCTCTCCGCAGGAAACATCGTCACGATACTTGGTGCGCTTTTGCTGGCCTTCGCAGCCTTGTTGAAGTCATACACATGATCTCCCTCAAACAATCATTATCACGGGAGGTACCTCCGGGTTGGGGTATGCGTATGCGCGCACGCTCGTCGCCTCTCACCCTGACCTGTTTGTCGTCCTTGCCAGCCGTAACCAGCTTCAAGGCGAGCGGGCGGTGAACAAGTTGAAGCATGCAACCGGCAATCAGCACATCGAGTGGATATCCCTTGATCTGGCATCCCTTGTCTCAGTGCGCTCGTTCGTCAGGGAGGTGATCGCCCGAGACCTGCCTCCCTTGCATGCGATCGTTTGTAATGCGGGCCTGCAAGTTGTGTCAGGGACGACCTACACCCAGGATGGGTTCGAGATGACCTTTGGCGTCAATTGTCTCGGGCATTTTTTGCTGGTGAACCTGCTGCTGCCCCAGCTGGTCACCCCGGCTCGTATTGTGTTTGTCAGCAGTGATGCGCATGATCCCGAGTATCAAAGCTCTCTCCACCGCTTCGTGGGCATCAACCCGCCCCGTTACCGCGATGCGCGAGCCTTAGCCTGGCCAGAGCACTATCCCGAGGCAGAGGAGAGCAACGAGACCTCTCAGAAGGTGGGCATGCGCCGCTACAGCACATCTAAGCTGTGCGATGTGTTCTACGCCTACGAACTGGCTCGCCGGCTTGAGGCACACGGATACAGTACCCCCGAGCATCCCATTACCGTCAATGCCTTTAATCCAGGTCCCACCCCTGGCACCGGGCTGGCACGCGATGCCGGTGCCTTCGAGCGTTTCGGCTGGAATGTCTTGTTACCACTGATGCGGCCACTTTTCCCAGATATGTCTACTCCAGAAGCCGTGGCAAAAGGACTGGCTCACCTGGTGCTCGATCCCGCTCTGGAACATACCACAGGCAAATACTTTGAAGGGATGAACGAGCGAGCCTCGTCCCAGGAGTCCTACGATCAACACAAAGCGGCGGAACTCTGGGAGGCCAGCGCCGAACTGGTGCAGCTGCAGCCCAGCGAGACCATCTTGCAAGTACATTCCACACTGAAGGAGAGATAACCCATGGCGAAAGTGATGCCAGGACGCTATACAGCCCAGATCGACGAACCCTTTGTGGTGTTTCTGATTGGCATGCGCATCAACAAATGGTTTGCTTTCTCGAAATGGATTCCGACAGCGAGGGCGATGGTGCCGATGTTGCGCACGCTGTTCCAGCATCCTGAGAAAGGGTTTCTGGGAGGGCAGGTATTCTACTACTGGCGAGGCATCGCCCTTGTCCAGTACTGGCGTTCCTTTGAAGAGCTCGAAACGTTTGCCAGAAATCGGCAAGAGCCACACCTGGCTGCATGGCAACGTTATAACCGGACTATTGGCTCGGATGGCAGTGTGGGCTTCTGGCATGAGACCTACCTTGTCAATGCAGGACAGTACGAGGTGGTGTACGGCAATATGCCCGTCTTCGGCCTGGCTGCCGCCACCAGGCAGGTGCCAGCCGTCGGGCGTCGTGAGACGGCCCGCCGTCGTCTGGGCGGTGAGAATGAACCTGCGGTTGCTTCACCACCCACCCCGGTTGAATCTTCGTGACGGAGAGGCGTAGGCTGTGGTACTGAGGAAGAGCCGTCGCATCTGGTAGGAAACCAAGGCGACTCGCTCATCGTGTGCACAGTCTATCTGGCACTCTGTCTGGCTTCGGATCCGCTCGTCTCTCGTGCCACGCATACCCAGGTGCAGCACGAGAGCCGGTCGGATAGACGAGGTGAGCGACAGGCGCAGGTGGATGGAGTCTGACAGGCCAGGATGATCTATCTTACCGCCTCACCAGCAATCCCAACGCTGTTACTCCTGCCAGCCCCAGACAAAACCAGCCGGGGACTGGTAGATGCACAATCGTCAACACAATCCCGCCAGCCATTTCAGCGAGAAATATCACCACCCAGGCTAAGCCGCCCATGCTGGACTCTGCTCTCTCATTGCCCCCACCACCTCTCCTGCGACCTCGGCGACCTCGGCGGCCTGACCTGCCATTGTTCGAACCATCTCTTAGCTTGACTTCTATCTGCCCCGTCTCCAGTTTCGTAATCACCTGCTCCAACGAACGCGGCAAGGCCAGCAGAACCCGTCCCGTCTCAACTATCTGATTTAAGATATCCTGAATGGTCTGGCCCGCTCCCTCTGTGTCAAGTCCCAGGAACTTGCGCGCGTAGGGCGTGGCAACCTCCACAAAGTTAAAATCCGGCGACAGGCCCGTCGAAACGCCAGCCAGCACGCCAATGGCTCGACCCGTGAAGGCAAACTGCGCCGGTACCTGGAAGGGCTGCCCATAGAGCAAGTTCTCTACATCCTGGGCCACTTCGGGAATTTCTAATTCTCTCGCCTCACCCAGCGTCATCCCGTAATATTGCTCCATCATCAGCGCTACTCCGCGTTCCAGGGCCGCCATATTTGCCCCCTCGCCAATGAAGCCCAGATTTGACAGGGCTTTGACCAGCATGCGCGAATCACGACTCACGAAACTTAAGAAGAGGTCCTTGAGCGATTTCTTCATATTTTTGGAAAGCGAACCAACCATGCCAAAATCGACAAAAGCTATCACAGGTCCTTCGCTCGCCGCTACTTTCTTGTCGCTCTTTCCTTCAGGCAGTACGAAGATATTACCAGGATGGGGATCCGCGTGGAAGAAACCCTCGACAAAGAACTGTTGGAAGTAGGTGTTCACAGTTCGTTTCGCCACCTCGAGCCGGCTGACGCCTGCCGCCTCCAGGGCAACATAGTCATTGATTTTGATGCCATCAATCCACTCTAACACAAGAACACGCCGGGTTGTATACTCTTCATGCACCCCTGGGATGTAAATGATTGGGTCATCCTTAAACATTTCTTTGAAGCGCTTCGCATTGGCTGCTTCGGTAACATAATCAATTTCCTCGTAGACGGTGCGCTTAAATTCCCGGTAAACGCCCACGAGATCGATAAATTCGCCCGTATCCACAAAGCGGTTTATCACCCAGATGACAAATTTCAGCGTGCTCAGATCCATGCTGACAAGCTGTTCGATATTGGGCCGCTGAATTTTGACGGCCACCTCCTCACCGGTAGAGGCGAGAATAGCTTTATGCACCTGTCCAAGTGAGGCAGCGGCGGTGCACTTGCGCTCCAATACACTAAAAACCTGCTCAACAGGTTTTCCTAATTCTGTCTCGATCACGGAGACGACGTGGCTGAACGGTGCGGGCGGCACCTCGTCCTGCAGTGAACTGAGCGCGGCCAGCGCCTGTTCCGGTAACAGGTCGGCACGCGAACTGAGGAACTGTCCCAGTTTAATCATCAACACGCCAAGTTTGATGGCAGTGACACGAAACGCGACAAGCACCTGGACTAACACGTCTATATTTGGTTGAACCTCGTAGTTTCCGCGTTCACGAGCGCGGATCACGCGCCGCCGCTCGCGATAGATAACCCAGATCGTCCATAACAACAGTCTCGATACCCTGATAAATCGCACCATTTGCGAAAATCTATTTATGCGTGGCGCCTTTTTTTGCATAGAAGACAAGACCTTTTTATGAAAGCCGGGGTGTAAGGGACGTGCTGGATAAATCCGCAACGTGCTGGATAAATCCGCAACGTGCTGGATAAATCCGCAACGTGCTGGATAAATCCGCAACGTGCTGGATAAATCCGCAACGTGCTGGATAAATCCGCAACGTGCTGGAT
>VBHI01000085.1 GCA_005881495.1 Chloroflexota bacterium | reverse complement strand
AATTTCGAAAGAATCATGTAGGACGTAATTAAGAAAGGAACCAGGCTTTGAAGTAGGCGTAGAGCGCGCTCATTTATAGATCTTGGCCTCAGTAGGCAGTAGACAGGGGCAAAGTGGAATTATACGAGGAGCGAGTAATCCAAATGGCGTAATTATTACCTCTGGTGGCCGCTACTTAAAAGCTCTAGGTAAGACAAGTGAGGACTCACCTGTTTGACGAAACAAAGTAGAATCCTACCTGAATACGACCTGGATTTCGAAGTTGTCAACCGAATCCCCTGGTTTCGCGAAGAGCTACTTGCTTGGTTTGATTCACAAGGCCGTTCTTTTCCTTGGCGTGAACAAGGAAGAACAGCCTATGAAGTACTGGTTGCCGAGATTTTGCTTCAGCGCACGACAGCGGCCAAAGTAGCGTGGGCGTACAATGCCTTTCTTGATCGCTACCCATCTTGGAATGCGCTAGTGCAGGTAAGCTCCGAGAACCTGCAAGAGTACCTCAAGCCTCTAGGCTTGTGGTTGCAGAAAGCTCAAGTTTTTCAATCACTTGCTACGGCCGTGGAGGAACGCGCCGATTCACTTCCCTCGTCGCGTTCCGAGTTAGAGCAGCTCCCAGGGATTGGGCAGTATATCGCTAGTGCTGTCCTATTAACACTCTACAACCAGCCAGAACCTTTAGTAGATGTAAATATGTCAAGGGTCCTCGAGCGTTTTTTCGGTTCACGAAAGCTCGCCGATATCCGCTATGATCCATACCTACAGACGCTCTCTCGACGCATTGTGAATTCTGAAAGAAGTTTACAGGTGAATTGGGCCATTCTCGACCTAGGTGCTTTAGTATGTAAGAACGGTACTCCGCTCTGCTTGCAATGCCCCTTAAGGGCGAAGTGCAAGTTTTACAAGCAAAGAACACTTAGGCAAGTAGAGCTACCGATAGCGCGCGTCGCAGAAGCAACAACTGTCTACGTAGTAGCAAGCAGTGAGGACGTCTGTACATCCAGGACTTCAGGGTCAACCGAGATAGTTTCTTCACCGTACTCTGACCTTGAATTATCGATGGATGATACACCAATGGTTGATGCTCCTTCTACGCCGGAATAAGAGATGTCTGGAGTGAGTAGGAGTAATGCCTTTACTAAGAATTCCTGCAAGGCCAAACCTACCGCTTGGGCCAATAAGGGTGGAACCGCATTTGCTACTTGCGTATAACGCGGTACTTGTTCACGTCGGTGCTTATCTCCCGTCGTATACTTCGCCTTAAATTCAAACCAATCAGGGAAAGACTGAATTCGTGCATATTCTCGGACAGTCGGAATGCGAGGTTCGCTATAGTGGACAAGGTCATCTGGTAAGCTAGTCAAGGTATGGCAAGCCTCATTGGGTGCTAAAGGAGCAATGCGGTGCTTATTGAGTCCTAATTTTTTCCGTTCATCGCTACTCAATTGGATACCCGGACGAAACTCGCTAATGATTCGGCCAAACCTTGCCTCGACCTCGAGTGTGTGATTCACGAAGCGATGGCTATCGGCGACCTGGCCCGCTTCTATTGGGTCTCCGTTTCGATGTTGGCGCATTAACTTTTGGTATGAGTTTTGCTCCTGTATTGGTCCGTATGTACCTTGGCGAAAGTTACTCATACCAGGCTCAATGCATTCAATATCACCATGAGACTTTTCGAGATCAGAAATCGCCTCTTGCAAAGTAACTTCTCTATCTACAGGGAGACCACGCTCTGACAGGAACTTCTCACGCATACCAAGCAAAATATTAAAAGGATCAAGGAGAGGAGCTTGGAGGAGTAATTCCTTGCGAACAGCGATAAGAATATAACGAGGGCGTAGTTGTGGTACACCAAAGTCCTTTGCTTTCAAAATATAACGCTTAAATGGTATATAGTCCATCTCCTCAATAAGCCGACGACGTAATTCCTTATCAGCATTAAAGTCTTCCTTGTGGATTTGCTTCCCGTTCGCGCCTCTTTCTGTTTTTGTAAAAGATTTCGCAAATCCTTGGACATTTTCGATGAGTAACATCAGTGGTTTAACAAGCTTAACAAGCTCCAAGTATTGCTCGAATAACAGATTCCGTTCGTCGTCGTACCGACGTTTTCCCGCAGTAGAGAAGCCTTGACAAGGAGGGCCACCAGCGAGTAAAGGGATGCCTTGCAGCTGCTCTAGTTGTTCCCGGTATTTTTCCAGAAGTGTTTGAATGTCAATAGCTTCGATGGGTAGCCAATCTGGCCAGTCGAACTGCGGCCCATTGTTTTGATCAACCAAATTGTACTTTAATGTTTGGAAAGCCATGGGAGATTTTTCGACGGCAAACAGTCCTCTCCAACCGGCCATCATTAAACCCAGGGACAGACCCCCAGCCCCTGCAAATACGTCTATAAATGTGGGCACAACTGTATCCATGCAAGTCGTCGCTCCGTCTAACAATTTATCCACCCCTCCCACAAGCATATGCCAGCCGACTTGTTACCAAAGATGGTCCTGGGGAAATAAATAAATAATTAGAACCCAAGTACTACCATCATAACAAGTATACATTATTGTAACGAAGATGACCAGGTGCTAAGAACAGATTTTTAGCCAGTTTCTAAATAGTGACACTATTTAGCTCAAACTGTTGTATCCTCGATTGTCGAGACTTCCCAGTCACCAGAATGTACTGGCTACTTAGCACGTCCGTTCGTCAAAAATGCTTCTTCTTTGGCCTTTCATACCTTTTCTAGACAAGTGGTATTAAAACAGGAGGATGAATAGAGAGAGGGGAAGCTACCCTCACCAATGAAGGAGAAGATTACTCTTTACATCAGTGGGTTCGTTTAGGCGAGCGCCTGGGAGAGTCCTTTTGAGGTTCTCGGTGGAACAGTATGACATGGGTGGAGCATCGTCACTTTCAAAACCAACCACATCCATCCCTCAGTACGATTTCAAGTATTCAAGTAGTTCTTCGCAAGCGCGCTAAGATAATCGTGCTCAGTGGACATTTTTCCGAACGGATGTCCGACGGAGTCAGCACACGCTTGAGACAGAAATGAAACATGTTCACATCCTCAAATTTTACCCTGGTTGCACATCCATCTGCAACCAGTGAAGGCACACTCTATCTTACTTACAGCGGCTTTTTCCGAACGGATGTGCTATGTAGCCAGTACAGGGATCCATTTGCAACCCTGTTTAAGATCACGTACAATTTTTAGTATTGCCATCCGGCAACATTTTTGGGGAGGGTAACGATGCCAACTCGTTCAGAGATCCTGGACACTCTCGCTGCCTCGCAAGAGCAAGTCACTGCTTATTTTCAGGGGCTGAGCCCGGAAGAACTTGAGCGTCCATGCACGGCGAGCGCAGTTCCCGGCGATGCAGCTTGGCGAGCGAAAGATCACTTTGCCCATCTGGCAGAAAATGAGCGCAACATCCAGATATTGCTGCGCCTCACGCTCACTGGCGAGACGAGTCTGCCCGGCAACCTGGGTGCGATGAGCAGAGAGGAAAGGCTGGCGTTGTCAAACCAGCGGAATCAAAGCTACGTCAATGCTCACCACGACGACAGTATGGAGACGCTTGTAGCGGATTTGGCTGCAGCGCGCCAGGAAACGCTGAATCTCCTTGAGCTGTTCACCGATGAACAACTGGCCGCGCATGCATCTCTATCCTTTGCGGCTGACAGGACTGCCGGTGATCTGTTCGCTGCGAACGCCCAGCACGCGGCAGTGCATATTACGTGGATTGAGGAAGGATTTCGCCAAGGTCTCTAGAGAAATACTTGCTTCCCGCGGTGGATTAGCTCTCCAGGTCGTAAGCAGTGGGGTGGCGTGGCTGGTAGATCAACAGCTCAGAGCCGCTCGGTAGCTTCATCGAGGCGAGCAACCCCCAGCCCTGGTCGCTGGCTGGGTGGGAGATGGTGACGCCCCTGGCGGTCAGGTTCGCCAGCGTCTTCTCGATGTCGTCACACATCAAGTAGAACTCGTGCTTGCCCGGCCCGTCTGTGGGATGCACGGCGATCTCGGCGGGCGGCAGCTTGAAGATCAGCCAGCCACCGCCGGCGTCGACCCCTGCAAATCCGAGCACGTCACGGATGAAGACCCGATCAGCCTCCGCGTCGGTGCTGTAGAGAATGATGTGTGCTCCGTTGATCATGTTTCCCTTTCCCTCTCCTGGTCATTGACCGTTTCGTTTCGTTTCGTTATTCTCTGTCCCCCTCTTCGCGCATCAGGGCAACATCCTCGTATTGTTAAGAGACCCAACGTCGAAGGAGTTGACCTGCCGTCGGCACAAACCGTGATATTCATCCCTCGCGCGCGACCGTGTTCAGAGATCCCCTTCTCTCTCCAGAGACATCCTACCGCTTGCACCTCACGTTTGCAAGAGACCTCCTCACCATATCGCATCCCATTTATCGATATGGTGAGGAGGTCTCTTAAGCTCAGAGAGGATGGGTCACCACGAAAAAAGCTCGCTGCAAGGTGAGCTTTTTTCGTGGTGCGGGGTGGGGAGAGATGTTACGCTTTTTGACCCGCAATGTTCACGAGCCACGACACGCCAAATTTGTCAGTGAGCATGCCAAATGTATCACCCCATGGGGCTTTCTCGAGTGGCATTGTGACGTTGCCGCCGGCCGAAAGCTTCTCGAAATAGCCTTGTAATTCTGCTTCGTTGTCACCACTCAGTGACATGCTATAGTTCGTCCCGGCTTGATACTCCATACGGTTCGGCGTGTCGGAAGCCATAAATGTAATGCCGTTGTCGGCTTCCAGCACAGCGTGCATGACTTTGTTGTCTTCGCTCGGATCTTGAGACGCGTGGTATTCTTTGAAGGTACTCATAGCAAGTTTGCCACCAAAGACCGTTTGATAAAATTCCATGGCTTCGCGAGCGTTGTCTTTAAAGCTAAGGTATGGGTTCAGTTTGGTTTGCATAGTTCCTCCTAGTTTAGTATGTACGTTAGAGAGCTACACTTTATTATACATTACCATTTTGTTCCACATGTGGATGGTTAAGCCTACTCACAGATAAAGCCTGTCTAAAAGTGCTAGAGGACACCTGCTATACATTTGTTCAGCAAGTCGTAGCACCTCCTTGGTTCTACTCCTCTGTGTTGGCTACCTAGAAATGGCATCGGTCACATTCCCTCGTTTCGTTTCGTCATAGTAATGACGAGCAAAACCCACCCGATGTGACAGGGAGACCGGTTCTCAGTGGAAACGACGGGTGGGCGGCACCGTCTCAATCGAAACCGGTATGTTTAGTGAGTAGTAGAAGGAGTTTTTTATGGATCAAGGATTCGGAGTCGTCATCTATCCCGTCAGCGACCTCGCTCAAGCGAAGACGCTCTACCGCACGCTTTTGGGGGTCGAGCCGTATACGGATGAGGCGTATTATGTTGGCTTTCGGGTGGGAGACCAGGAAATAGGGTTAGATCCTCATGGTCACAACCAAGGCATGACGGGACCTGTCGGCTACTTCCACGTGAGCGACATTCAGCAGAGTCTGCAAGCATTGTTAGACGCTGGCGCCCACGTACAGCAAGAGGTCAAAGATGTCGGTGGGGGGAAGCTGATTGCATGGGTCAAAGACGCAGATGGGAACATCATCGGGCTTCTTCAGTTACCGTAATGGCAGTAGGCACCGTCCCTCGCGGCCAATGGTAGGGACGCCAAAGAGCGCGGCGGCTATCATCTTCACTGCACGGGCGGCGCGTGGTGAACGCCACCTGTCGTCCCGTCCGGGATGGCCTGGGCAGTCGGGTCAGCCGAGGTTGCTGGCCTGGATCCGCGTCCTGGACCTTTCCGATAGAAAGATGGTATCCTTGAACCGAGCGTGGTTGAGATCCTCTTCGAAGCGATGAGCGGATCGCTGGAAGTTTGCATAAAAGAGCCTCGAATGAAAAGAGGTCACTGGAAAATCAAGGAGGGAGCGCCATGCCAGAGAGTGACTATGTGCTGTATCCAATTGGATTTCTTCAATCGCCTCTCAAAGAGCCTGGAGAAGCTCCAAGGCAAGGCCGTGAAGGCGCGCCTGACGCGTGGCTCGAAGTGAATGCGCCGGTTGCAGAGGGGCTTGAAGCTCTTGCGGTGGGCGATGAAATCATCGTGATTACCTGGTTGCACAAAGCTCAGCGCGACATCTTGAAAGTGCATCCCCGCGGAGACGAGACCGTGCCTCTGGCCGGAGTCTTTGCCACACGATCTCCCGATCGACCAAATCCACTGGGCTTACACCGGGTGACGGTTTTAGAAATCGCCGGAGCGAGGTTAAAAGTGGGACCAATCGAAGCGATTGACGGAACGCCGGTCGTCGATATCAAGCCAGTGCTCCCCCAATCGGCAGACGCATAATGAGACAGCCTCACAGGTTAAGAATTTATTAGTTTTTGGCGAGATTCAACTGCCATGAAACGCCGTAACTATCCGCAACCCAGGCAAATTTCCTGCTGAATCCGTAATTATCAAGCGGCATCTTGGCGCTACCACCTTCTATGAAACGCTTATAGAGAGTGTCAATTTCTTCTTCTGACTCGCACTGGACAAAAATCGACATGGACGGTGTAAAGGTAAACTCATGTTTTAATGCACTATCAAGAGCCATGAACTCCTGTCCGTTGAGAGAGAACGTGGCATGTTTCACTGTTCCCTCAGGCTCTGATTCACCAGCTCCGTAGCGTTCTATTTTGATAATCTTTGAATTTTTGAACAGAGAAACGTAAAGATTGATTGCCTCTTCAGCTTTTCCGTGCTGCTCCCCGACAAACATTAAACATGTCGTAAATTTTTGCATATGTTTTTCACCTCCTTAAATTAGTGTTCTTTTTTTTAATTTTTAGGGCCATCCGGCGTGCGGTGAAGGTGCCGGAGCGGTCAACACCTGACCGGTGCGGGAATGTAGCAGTACATCCATATTCTCAGTGCCTCGCCATTCCGCCACCATCATGAACAGCGTCTTCCCATCTTCGCCCCCGAGCATGCAAGCGAAGCAGCTGCGGTCAAGCTCGATCGTCTGCAGCACCTGTCCACCTTCTCGGACGCGTACACAAGTGGGTTTGCCATCTTTCGTGGCCGAACACCAAACGGCGCCCTCCTCGTCGAGGCAGATTCCGTCACCACCTTGGCCAAGTTCGGCCCACACGCGTCGGTTCGACAGGCTCCCGTCGGAGGCGATGTCGAACGCCGTGAGCCTGCTAGCGAAGGACTCTGCGACGATCAGCGTCGAGTTGTCGGGAGTCACGGTCATGCCGTTAGGAAAGGCGATTCCGTCCGCAACCTGGCGAACCGAACCGTCCGGAGTGACCAATGCGATGATGCCGGGGGTGAACTCCCCACCGCCGAGAAAATCGAAGTTACTACCGTTGACGTAGGCGTTACCACGACCGTCCACCACAATCTCGTTCCAGCCCCGTGCGAGGCTACTCAGGTCAGCATGGATCACCAGAGACCCGTCTGGCTCCCTACGCAGGAGAAGCGCCTCGGGGCCCGATACGACAAGCAGGCGCCCATCGGGCAGCCAGTCGATGGAGAACGGGATCGTGGTTGGGACACTGGTGACTACCTCGCTGTTGCCCTCGACATCGACGGCGATGATCTCTTGCGCGCCCCAGTTCGAGAACCACAGACGACCCTCATGCCAACGCGGCGACTCGCCGATCACAAGACCGCTTAACAGCAAATGCACGGTTGGTTCCTGTTTGCGTTTCATACTCATTTTCCTCATATGCTCATTAAGAATACTATTGCCGAATATGGAAATGTCGGCACTCTTACTTCGTTTTAACTTTAGTAAATGTTCCAACGAGTTTTGCCGTTGCAAGGCTGTTTTGTTCTACAGCCTCAGTAAACGTCTCCAGAGAAACTTTCTCGGGCAGAGCGAGCTTCTCCGTTTTTAGGGCATACAGTGTAAAGAAGATAGTGTCGCGCCGCATTGGGGGGGCTCTCACCGATCGCCTGCGTCCCGATCACATCACCATGCACCTCGCCCCGCCGGCTGACTAGCGTGACGAGACCAGGCACTTCACCGCGTTCGACATAGCCGGCCATGACCTTGTGCATGCGGCTGAGCCGCGCCTTGGACAATCCTGCGGTGCTCATTACCTGTTTCCTCCGTTCTGCCTCATCTGTAGGGTGGTGCTCGTTAGTGGCAGCACTTGGTGCCATCACGTGTTCCCCTCATGGATACTATTGCTTTTCTCATGCTGGTTCTCCCTGGTTGTTATTTGACAACGCGGAACCACAGATCGGTTCTCGTCGGGGATTCGAACACCCTCGTTCTTTCCAGTTCCATCTGCTCATTGGCTCGAGGCTCGAAAAAGCGAAGACCTTCACCAAGGAGTATGGGCACGATGCCAATATGGATTTCGTCAACCAGCCCGGCTCGTAGGCATTGCTGAGCGGTATTCGCGCCACCTACCACCATGACATGTTCGTCACCTGCGGCGGCTTTTGCCTTTTCAATGGCGCTTTCAATGCCATCGGTGACGAAGGTCAGCGTCAACTGGTCGTTCTCTCCTTTGGTCCCCTTTTCTGGAATATGATGCGTCAGGACAAAGATCGGCACTTGATATTCGTAATCCGTGAGATCTCCCTCGGCCATGTCGTAGGCACGCCGGCCCATCACCACCGCGCCTGTCGTCCGTATTTCTTCTTGTAGCATCTCTGTTCTGCGCAACGCTTCCAGATCCGGATACAGGCGGCTCACATCCCCATTGCGGTCATTCATAAACCCATCCAGTGACATGGTTGCACCTACAATAACTTTTCCCATAAAAAACCTCCTTCCTGAAAGAACGTAAAGAACTTCTGCAACCATACTGTGCATTGCTTTCAGTATACCTGAATGCGACGGAAAAAACTTCTTCTCTCTTGCTCTTATCGAGCGGCTGTTCGCTCTTGCTTCTAACTCAATTGCTTCTCATACAAAATCACTTCCAGACCCTGGTAAATATCCCGGCCCACTTCGCGAAAGCCGTTTTTCTCGTAGAGCCTCTGGGCCGAAATCTGGAGGATGGAGGTGTCGAGATGCAGGGTCTGATAGCCGAGAGCGCGGGCACGGGCTTCGAGCTCATCCAGAATGAGCTGGCTGTAGCCGCGCCCCTGATAATCAGGATGGACTCGCATGCGTTTGATCTCGGCGCGCTCTGGACTTGTACGCTTCAAAGCACCCATCGCCACAAACAGGCCATCGCATTCACCAATCAGAAATTCTCCCCGATTCTGGAGATACACTTCCTCGATAGCATAGACATCATCATCCCAGGGACCACGTCCCAGATAGGCTCCGGCCTGCTGAATGGCATGCACATGCGAATATTTGACAGCTGCTCGATCAGCAGGCTCATAACGGCGCAGGGTGAACATGAAACGTGTCCTCACAATTTCTCGCGGATCGCGCCGCTGGCGAGCGGCGCGATTGGTTGCTTGTACCTGCTAAGGATAATAGGCGTTGGGGCAAACCTCTGTCAAGCAGTTTCTCATGGCGTCACCACCCGGCTCCACCCAGAAGATTGAAATACTGAAAGAAGAGTTTACTCTACAAAGAGAGGACATATTTCCTTCCAGGCATGCCCCCCTCGCTTCTTCTCTAAGAGAAAGCCGTACTCTTGCTAACCCTCTCTCTCCAATGGAGCTTGCCCAAATCGCACTGTTATTGCTGGGGTTATCTTTCGGATGTTAGAAACCTTAGTAGATGAGTGCGGGTGAGCCTCATAATCCCGTAATTTACAGACTGTAACAACTTTCGTATTGAATAATGGTATGCAGTCCGACACGAAAAGGAGGAAATCAAATCCATGGCCCAATGGCCGTGATGGATGTTGGTTGCTGGTCCCTCTCAATGGGGAACCAATGAGGATGGTCCTCGCTCATCCACCAAGTACGGCGTGCCAAAGGCGGAAAAGGAGGCCATGCTTGCTCGTTGAACGGACCTGTCCAGCCAAATGAGCAGATCAGGGCCTCGGCGCGAGGGGAGTCCCGTTTTACCTGCATACGTTCCTCATGAGGGTTGACTCCTTCATCCGCCACACCAAGAACCAAGAAAGGAGGAAGTTGCCATGTTGAAACTCGCAGTACGCTATGCCCGTTACAGCCTCACCATCCTGGCGAGCATCGGCTTCAGGATTACCGCAAACTAGAACAGGTACAAGGCGACGCCTCGTCACATCAGTGTTTACGTCGATGGGTAGTGTAAATGACGGAACAATGAGAAAGCCGCTCTGGCTCATATGGCTCTACAGGCTGTTCCTCTTTTTCAAGAACCATGATTTTTCCGTCACGGGATTAGCCAGAATACGTAAACACTCATATGGCGGAGTGTCGTTCCAAGGCTGCCTCCGACTGGCCGACCCAGAGGAGAGTTCCGTACTCAATCTCGTCCTGGGCTACTGGCCGCTTTGTTGAATACGGTCGATTGCTCTATGCTTACCCAAGCATACGCACAGTATTAGGACAGGAGATCCCCAGGAACAGACGACACATTTTTTCTCGCTCCTGGTGGTTTTTGCTTGTTTAGTGGTTCCCATCCGGGGGAAGGAAGTCCCATGCTTGAAACGGGGTTTGCCCAGATACGCTTCGCCGCCTCCATCCTCTTCGGCACGCGCTTCTCCTTGCGGTCACTCGACCACCTCATCGCCTCTCTCCAGGTGACGCAACGCGAATTTGGGTTTCTTCGCTCGGAAGGAAGAGACCTGCTGGTGAGTCCGCAGCTCGATGAGGAGACGTGCCGGGCGATGCAGCTTCGCCGCTTCCGCTCACAAGCTGTGCGTGCCGGGCGTGAGACCGTGTATTATCAGCGCCTCTTCGAGCGACTTGGCCTCGATCCGGGGCGTATGCGGTATGAGGAGATTGCCCATCTGCCGCTCACCCCCAAAGCAGACCTGCGCAGTGATCCCGAGGCGTTTGTGTGTCGCACTGCCCACCCCTGCCTGCGTGCCCTGACCACGGGTACGACGGGGTGGCCAACGAGCGTCTCGTTCTCCGCGTATGAACTGCGGGTCTATGCTGCCCTCACCGCAATTTCCGCCCTGTTCAGCGGGGAGATTACCTCGGAGGACATCGTCCAAATGAGTACCAGCTCGCGGGGAACACTGGGCAATGTCTGTCTGGCTGGTGCCTGTGCCCACATAGGAGCGCTGGTCTATCTCGCTGGGGTCACGGAGCCAGACCATGCCCTGGCGCTGTTGACTGAAAAGCATCACCTGACCGGCAAGAAGACCCGCACGAGCGTCCTCTACACCTACCCCTCGTATCTGGGAGAATTGATTGAGTGTGGCCTGGCTCGGGGCTATCGTCCGGCTGATTTCGGCCTGGAGCGGATCTTTGTGGGGGGAGAAGTCGTCACCGATGGCCTCAAAGCGCGCTGTCAGCAACTCTTTGGGGCCGCCCGCGTGCTCGAAGGCGGTTATGGCATGACGGAGATCTGGCCTTTTGGCGGACAACTCTGTGAACAGGGGCACCTGCACTTCGAGGTGTCACAGGGACTCCTGGAGGTGTCCAACGTCGAGACGGCAGCTCCGGCCCTGGCTGGAGAAACTGGCACCATTGTAGCTACCCCATTTCGCCCCTACCGTGAGACCACCCTGGTGCTGCGCTATGAGACGGGGGATGTGGTGAATCTGCTGGCCGAGCCGCTCACCTGCCGCATGCGCCATCTACCTGCTACCAGCCGGTTGCTGGGCAAGCTCGGTCTTTCAGTGCGTCATGAGTGTGGGTGGACCTACCCGCGCCAGCTTGCCGAGGCGTTAGAGGCCCTTGAGGAGGTGCCGCTGCCGGCACGCTATGGCTACTGGGCGGTTCCCGGGGGGGTGGCTGTCGAGGTGGTCGTGAGACAGGCCACGCTGGAGGCACGCCACCGCATCGAGACCAGCCTGCAGGAGCGAGGCGTGCCCATCCAGGCATTACACCTGCTGGAGGACCGCAGCCAACTGAGGCACCCTATGCCTTTGCGAGGAGATCTGCGAGAGCAAGTGTTCGGCACGCTGACAATGGACCGCCCGCTGACGAGGGAGAGGAGCTTTCTCCCCCCAGCGGCGGAAGAAATGCGTAAAGGAGAGCCATAAGATGCTCCATCTATCTTACTATGTGGTACTCGGATGCGTCGCCTGCGTGCAGGTGGGCAGTTGGGCGTACTTCCGGCGCTACCAGATCAGCAGCCCGCCCATCGGGGTCTTCAACGGGCAGGACCTTGCCGTCATGGTCCTCTTGATCATCCTGGTGCCGTTGTTCTACCTCATCCTTCCCCTCTGGCTCACGGCAGCGCTCTTGCTGCTCGTGGCCACGAGCATCCTCTACTTCACCTGGGAGCCGCTGCTGCGGGCACGCTGGGCCATCTGGTTGGCTACAGTGACCCTGCTCGTCGTCGATAGCGGAGCAGCCTTCTTGGGGACAAAGCAGAATGCCTTCTTTGCGGTCAACAATATCGTCCTGCTGGGGATGGGGATAGGGATTACGAACCTGTGGGCACAGAGCGGAATGAAGGCACGCGACGCGGCCCTGTTGGGGGTCCTATTGGCGCTCTATGACTACATCGCTACCGTGCAACTGCCGCTGATGGGTGAGCTGGTCGCCCGTTTATCAGACCTGCCCCTCGCTCCCCTCGTTGCCTGGAGCAGTGAGAACACGATGCCAAGCATCGGCCTGGGAGACTTGCTGCTGGCAACCGTGTTTCCGTTGGTCATGCGCAAAGCCTTCGGTCGGCCTGCTGGGCTGGTCGCGCTGGTGCTCACCCTGGCTGCCATTGGCACCCTGCTGGCCCTGCCCTTGCAGGGTGGGTTCCCGCTGATGGTGGTCCTCGGGCCGCTGATGGGGCTGCAATATCTCTATTGGAGGAGACGACGAGGGCAGGAACGGACGACATGGCACTACCTACAGGAGGAGCCGATGCAGCCACTCGGGGAGCGTCTCAACTCACAACAGGAGGCGCACTAGCTCCCTGTTTCACTGGTCCTTGCTTTCTTGCTGCCTCTGCGGAGCAGTGCTCTCCTTCATAGGGCTATGAGGGCTGCTAATAAGGAAGTATTGGGCCTTTCTTGATAGCGTAAGCTTGCAAGAGCCTTGCAGTCTTTTCAGAAGGGAGTTTTTCAAACATCACCGCGCTACCGTGATGCTAGAAAAGTTCATTCACCCCTTCTGGTAGGCTTTGAGTGCCCTCTAGAAGGCTTCTGATACCAATGCGCGTTCTAAATGGTAGCATACAGAACTGTATTCGATGGCGCTGTAGCGCAAAACTGTCATTGTTCCTGTGCAAAGTTACCATTCACAGATGATTTCCCCATTTGGACCCTCTTCAGCTAGGTTTTTGTTCCCCTCCTTGATTCCCTACCCTTAGAGATGGATACGCTCCATGATCTCTGTGTTGCTGCAAGCAGCAGAGGAACGTGTTACCATAGAAGGGACGTGCACCAGTAACGGGGAACCCTCCTGCACTATCACACAGGAGTA
>VBHI01000271.1 GCA_005881495.1 Chloroflexota bacterium | reverse complement strand
TCAGCAGCTACCTGGAGGGGTGCACGCGCGCTGAACAGCAAAAGCACCAGGAGCGCAACCCCTACGACCACCGGCAGCAGCCACCAGGCACCCAGCCCTACGAACACGGCCACGAAGACTGGCGCGAGCGCCGTGCCTGTACCGAGCAAGGCATTGAGTGCCAGCACAGCGCTGTCCGCACGACCGGGGAAGAATTCCTCTGCATAGGTGTTGCACGCCATGACGGTCGCGCCGAAGCCAAGGCCAAGCGCGGCGGTAGCAAGCAGCAGGATGCCATACGCGAGGCTCGAAGAGGATATAAACAGATTGCTGATGGCGAGCAAGGCCATCGAGACCAGGTCGCTGCCCAGACCAAGCAGGAAAACTCGTTTCAATTTCCAGCGCCGAGCAAACGCTGGCGCCAGGCTTGAAGCCAGGATGGCAAGGACAACTTGCGGCAGGAACATCGCCCCGTACTGGCTGCTGCTAAACCCGTAGCCCTGCGGATGCGGACTGGTAAAGATGGAACTGGCGGCCGGAAAGGTGACCAGGGCCAGGCCCTGGATGAGACCTGCCAGGTACACCATGCCGATTTCGGTGCGCTTTGCTATAAAGAACTCCTCACCTACCTAAGAGTCAACATGAGAAGGAGCAACTAACTCCACCTCATGGTATTCAAACCACATCGGTTCCTTGATATGCAATCCTTCGAGAGCTACCAGGTAAAAACAAAATGGCTCGTCAAGAAATGCTTTCATCACATCACTCAATACGCAGGAGGATTGGGTCATGTGATGATTGACGATCCTTCACTGTTTACTTCAGGCGTTCGAGGAGATGATCTCCTACGCGCAACGCGTTGGCTATGGCTGTCAAAGCCGGGTTGACCGCGCTGATGCTGGGGAAAATGCTCGTATCGACCACGTACAGGTTATCCAGTTCGTGCGCCTTGCAGTTGACATCCAGGGCAGACGTCTTTGGATCCTTCCCGAAGCGGCAGGTTCCGGCCTGGTGTGCTACCCCGGCCACCGGGATGTCGTTCTTCATGTACATATTGCGTGGGATCAGGTGGTCGGGATGCATGCCCAGGTGATTGAGCATGGACTTGAGTTTGTCGTACAGCTTTTGCTTGGGTACGTCGTTATTGGGCGTGTAGCTCAAGGTGACCTTCCCCTCCTTATCGACACTGACACGGTTGTTCGGGTCCGGCAGGTCTTCGGTGGAGAGCCAGAAGTCGACGGCGTGAAGAGCGATATCGTTCAGCGTAAACATCGGTGCCAGTTTCGTCTGGATGGGCTTTTCGCCTTTGTACATGGATGCCTGGGACTTGCCGACCATCTGGATGTTGCCCATCGGGTACTCGAATCCCTCCATGCCAAAGTAAAAATCGTTCAGCCCGAGGGTCTTCTGGAACTGGGTCGGGTTGGGTTCTCTCGAGACGGCAAGCACCGCCACGCTGTTGTGGTACATATAGTTGCGCCCGACCTGGTCGGAGCCGTTGGCCAGTCCATTGGGGTGCTTGTCATTAGCCGACATCAGCAGCAGTTTGGCCGAATTGGCAGCGCCGCACGAGACCACAACGATGTCGCCCTGGTAGGTTTCGGTCTGTCCACTGTGCCCGTCGCGCTCGACCACCACCTCGGTCACAGTGGTGCCACTTGCGTTCGTATTGAGCTTGATGGCCCTGGCGTTGGTCAACAGGGTGACGTTCGGATACTCCAGCGCCGGACGCACACCGATCACCTCCGCATCCGATTTGGCATGCACCAGGCACGGGAAACCATCACACGTTGCGCAGCGGATACAGGTGCTAAACGGTCTATTTTGTTCATTGAGCATGATCCCGTTTGGCGAGTGGAAAGGGTGATAGCCTGCCTTTTCCAGGTCGTCGGAGAGCTGCTGAATACGCGGTTCGTGC
This sequence comes from Chloroflexota bacterium, assembly GCA_005881495.1. Next base: position 2,685 of record VBHI01000271.1, on the reverse strand, counting down.
GAAACCGCAGGGAAGGGATAGGGCGCGCTGTATGGCGGCTCGGTGGTATCTTCGCCTCGCGCTCCATGTACCTGGTAGAGTTGCTCGGCTTTGGTGTAGTAGGGTTCCATCTCGTCGTAGCTGATGGGCCAGGCGGGAGAGATACCGTCATGATGGCGCAGTTCGCCGAAATCTTCCTTGCGCTGGCGGTAGAGCGCAGCTCCGTACAGCTTGGTTGCGCCACCAACGCAATAGTGCACCTGGGGCTGAAAAGCCTTGCCTTCTTTATCGTACCAGGTGTCCGGCGAGACATAGCGATTCTGGACGAAGACAGCTTCGCCATCCCAGTTCTGCAGCTCGCGCGGCAGCCAGTCGCCACGCTCGAGCAGCAGGATGCGTTTGCCCGATGGCGCCAGGTGACGGGCGAGCGTCCCGCCACCAGCTCCAGTCCCAATAATAATCACGTCATAGGGTGTAGCCATGAACGTTTTCTCCTCTCTCTCTCTGATCTAGAGTCCGCCCGTATTGACCGACAAGCCACCGTCTATCACATAGGTCGAGCCGGTCACGTACGCTGCTGCATCTGAAGCCAGGAAAACCGCCAGTTTCGCGATCTCTTCCGGTTGCCCCATACGATGCAGGGGAATTTCATTGAGGAGTGCTGACAACTTCTTGGGATCGGCCTCCACATCGGCATCAATGGGGGTATGAATCGCTCCTGGCGCGATATTGTTGACCGTGATATTGTAAGGGGCTAGTTCCAGGCAGATCGTGCGGGTCATCATGCGAACTCCACCCTTGGCGCAGCAATAGGGAGCGTTATTTGGCATCGCGATGTCTTCGTGAACGGACGAGACGTTGATGATGCGTCCGGCGGTTTTGCTTTTGACCATCTCGCGGGCAGCCGCCTGCGCGCAGAAAAAGGCGCCTTTCAGGTCAACGCCGATCACCCGATCGAATTGCTGTTCCGTGTAATCCAGGAAGGGATTGTGGATCTCCATCCCGGCATTGTTGACCAGGATGTCCAGTCGACCAAGCTGCTGCACGGTCTGCTGAATAAGCCCCGTGGCCTGCTGGTACTGCGACACATCCGTCTGGATCACGATCGCCTTGCCATTGTTTTTCTGGATAGTTTCCAGTACCTCCTGTGCCTTAGCTTGCGCGTGAGCGTAAACGACGACGACGGTTGCCCCTTCTTGCGCAAACTGGATGGCGATTCCACGACCAATGCCGCTATCTGATCCAGTGACAATGGCAACTTTCGAATCTAATTGCCCCATAATAAATCTGTCCTTTCCTTATCTTTCCTAACTTTACCATCCTAATGTAAAGTATTTCAACACATTGACACATTCTTAAAACACACCGTTTTTGCTCCTGTTTGCGCAGGTTATAAGGTCAGAAGCATGGTGTAAACGCACTACAAGAGGGTAGCATGCACGCAACCAGGATCATTCGTTTCCTTCTGACCACTACCCCACCGTCTTATCGAGCGTACTCGTCTGCGGGTAATCTGGGAGTGCTTGTTTCCTGCCCAGCATGATAATCCTTGTCCCTCCCTTGCGCCGGAAGGCACTAAAGTAGGCAAAGAAATATGTCAAGAGTACCTGCAGACGATTCCGATAGCCGATAAGGTAGAAGATGTGTAAGAACACCCACATGACGAAGCCAAAGAAGCCCACCGTATGAATCGGCCCGGACTCAACAACGGCATACGTGCGCCCCACGACCGCCATAGATCCCTTGTCAAAGTACTTAAATGGCTCCTGGTGCTCTCTTCCAGCAACGCGGTCGGCAATCACTTTGGCCACATAGTGTCCTCCCCACAAAAATGTTGGGATGGCCTGGCACCGTCAGGTCGCTTTGCACCTTGACACGTCCACCACGATCAACCTCAGCCCCCAACCACTCGCCAGCCGGAGAAGCCTTCACACCAGCCAACCAGAAGGCGTTATCCGTCTCAATGTATTCATCCCCCACCTGCACCCCATGCTCGTCCAGTTCTGTGACATGGACACCTTTGATGATCTCTACACCTAACTCTTGCAGCTTCTTCTCGACTTTCGCTGTCAGCTCAGGGCGAAATGTCGGTAAGACTCGATCTGGTCCCTGCACGAGGATCAGACGGGCGTCTCCCGGTCCGATCCGTTGGAAGTTACCTTTCAAGATATGATTGATATGCACCGCAGAAGCAGCTGTAAGCTCAACTCCCGTTGGGCCAGCGCCGATAAACACGAAGGTGAGCAAGTGTTTGCGCTTCTGCTCGTCAGGCTCTTTTTCGGCTTCCTCAAATGCACCCAGGATGGTCTGCTGCACCTCCAGCCCATCCGCCAAAGATTTCATGCCAGGTGAGTTGCTTACCCATTCCGGGTGCCCGAAATAATTGCTTGATGCTCCTGTTGCCAGGATCAAGTAATCGTAGTGGAGAGGTGGGAGGTTTTGCATGAGCACGAGTTGTTGTTGCGTATCTACACCGATCACCTCTTCCAGCAGCACCGTCGTGTTCTTCTGCTTATGCAACGTATCGCGAATGGGGGCGGCAATATCAGCAGGAGCGAGACCCGAGGTGGAGACCTGATAGAGCATTGGTTGGAAGAGATGATAGTTGTTGCGGTCGATTAACGTCACCCGGACCGGGTGCTTTCCCAGTTTTTTCGCTGCTGTCAGACCGCCGAAACCTCCGCCAACAATGACAACATGTGGCAC
>VBHI01000270.1 GCA_005881495.1 Chloroflexota bacterium | reverse complement strand
GGGTTGTCCACCGTGTTGCCATCCGAGTCGGTATAGTAGGCTTTGAGTCCCACATCAATGCCAACCTGCTTATCTGTCGGAATGTGCTCAATCACCCGCTCAGCCTGGACACTGAATTGCACAGAGTAGCCATCGGCCCGATGGCTGATGCGCACTCGTTTGATCTGCTTGGTAGGGAAGGTTTCAATGGGCTGCTTGGGATTGCCGACGAGTCGCAGACGACCAATCCCACACCCATCGGTGAAGGTGATGTGTCTGCCATCGGGCTCCAACTTCCAGCCGGTTCGCTTGTATTCCACCGAGCGGTTGTTATGCTGAAACTGGGGATAGCCCTTCTTGCCAGGCTTGTGCAGCTTGCAGTTCTCATAGAAGCGAGAAATGGCAAACCATGCACGATCAGCAGAGGCTTGACGAGCCTGGGAATTTAGGCAAGAAGCAAGGGGATACTCTTTAGCCAACTGAGCACAAAAGCATTGCAGATCGTACTTGGAGATACCACGCCCATCCATCCACAGGCGAAGACACTTATTGCGGATGAATTGTGTGATCCGTATGGCTTCATCCATGGCGGTATTTTGTTGGGTGTTGCCAGCAACTTTGTACTCGAAGATCAGCACGCCTCTTGCCCTTTCACGTGTTCTCTGCTATACTGAGTATACATCGATAGCTAGCATACGTCAAGGGGAAAACACCTATGAAACGAACAAATGTCTATCTTTCTGAAAAGCAATTAGAGCGGCTTCGGGGACGGGCTGAGCGCGAGGGAGTAGCCATAGCAGAACTGGTACGACGCGCTATCGATGCATTCCTGGCTTGGGATGATCCAGCGTATACCCCTCATCCCAAGCCCCAAGCAAGGAACGCTCATTCTTCCCCGGCTTGAAAGCGCGGGGCTTTCTGAGCCGGTTTCTGTAACTTGAGCCTCATGATCCTCGAATACGAGCGAATAATGAGAAGAAACAAGTAGTGGCATCCAGGAGGAGTAGGTCACCATGGATACAGAAAACGAATCGCTACCGACCGAAGAACGAGCTTCGATAGAGCAACAGGGCGACGCCATAGGGCCGGTACAGCCACAGACCGATAACGCACCCTTAGTAGGGAAGCCAGTGACACCTGTACCCGTATCCACCGGATCACGCGCTTTCTTGAGGGCATTCGACCTACGCCGGGGTCGAATGTCATGCGCATCTATGGCCTCAGCGATTGCGTCATCGCAGTCGCATTCACGCTTTTCATCGTCAATATTCGTCTCCCACCCGAGGGCTTAAGCGAGTCCCAACTCCAGAGCTTCATCATACACAACATCCTATCAGGCGAGATACCATTTTATCTCGCCACCTATCTCGTGGTCGCCAGTTCCTGGATCTCCCACTATCGCATCTTCACCTATCTGAAACGCTCCAACAGCCTCTTCATCATCTTGAATGTCTTGTTTCTGGCATCGATTGTCTTTCTTCCCGTCCCGGTTGCTTTTTTCTACCGCTATGGTAACCAGACAGGGAGCCTGCTGGTGTTCGCATGCACACAACTGGTCACCAGTGTGACGCTCCTCCTAATGTGGGTTGTTGCCAGAGTTGACCACCTGCTCGATCCAGCGATCCCTCCAGAGTACCGCAGATACACCACGGCACGGCTGGTCGTCATCCCCAGAGGAATTTTATTCTGGCATTTTTGGGGAGTACCTTTGCTGGTATGCCCTCGGAGTGGGGAGGACGTCAAGCAAGTTGATGGTCAAGTGCATAGCGCGTCGCAGCACTGCGCGAATGGACGGCCAACTTACCGAAGATCGAATGGATGTGCACATTGACGGTGTGCGGACTTAAGAAAAGGCGCTCGGCGATCCGTTTGTTGCTCAATCCCGTCGCGAGTAGGCGCAGCACCTCGATTTCACGTGCCGTCAACTCTGCATACGTGGGGAGTAAAAGTGGTTCTGTAGTCCTGACAGGGAACACTGTGCGACTCTCTAGGAGAGCTCCCAGGGATGCTTCCGCTCCCTCCTTTTTCACCATGCTCTCAGTATCATTGTTCTCTGCGATCTCCCTGTAGAGCTTGACGCCTTCTCTGAGCAGAGTGGTAGCCATTCCTCCCTCGCCCCAATCATAGAGTGCCTTCGCTCGTACGGTGGGTGAGATTGGCCTCTGGCTCTCTTCGGAGACCTCCAGGAAGTTATGGCTCTCACTGAGATACCCTGAAAGCGACCAGAACTGCCCCAGGACTGCCACCAACCGCAGAGCTTCCTTTCCCTTCTTGCGCTCCAGCAGCCACTCCAGTGCCACACGCATATTTCCCGCCTCCCGCTCTAGCACTTCTTGCCACGTGGCCTGATCGGCATCGGCCAGGGCTGATGCCGCCTCTTCGGCGAGCGTCAAGTAGTAGGCAGCATGGGCATCCCGTACCTGTTCTAGCTCTCCGAACTCTGCCAGCCGTTCCAAAGCATAGGCACGAACCAACTCCAGGAGAGAGAGGCGAGGTTCACCCTTCCCATCTGCGGAAAACCGCAGCAAACTTTTGTCGACGAGCGATCGCACACCATCTAGCACGGAGATCATCAACCCACCTAGGGCTGTCGATATAGTCTCTACTGCTTGCAATGAGCATCCTCCGACGAAAACGGCGAACCTTCGGAACAGGATTTGCTCATCTAGTGTGAGCAAGTCATCATTCCAGCTGAGCGTCTTGAGCATCGTCTGCTGGCGCTCAGGCACATCCCTTCTCCTTCCTGCCAACGCCTCTAACGGGTGCTCTAGCCGGGAAAGCAGTGCCTTGGGAGGTAACACATTGCTCTGCTGCGCTGCCAGCTCGATGGCCAGCGGCACACCCTCCAACCGCGTACAGATTGCAGCAATGTCACCTGCGTTCTCAACCGTCAACTGGAATCCGGGCAGCATGGCCTGAGTACGCTGCACAAAGAGCGCCACAGATGCAATCTGAGACAGGCTCTCTGGCTCCGATACATGCCGCAAATCGGGGACTTCAAGCGGTTGGACCGCACATATATATTCACCCCCTACGTGCATGAGAGCACGGCTGGTCACCAGTAGCTTGAGCCCAGGACACGATGAGAGCAGATCAGCGAGGAGTGGCGCCGCCGGCAGCACCTGCTCGAAGCTATCGAGCACGAGTAAGAGCTGCTTGTCGCGCAGGAAGGTTTTTAAGCGTCCAATTGGGCTGCGATCTTCCCTCTCTGGTAGTCCAAGCGCATGCGTGATGGCCGGTATGACGAGCTCGGAATCGTAGATCGTAGCCAGGGAGACAAAACAGACCCCCTGGGCAAATGCCTCCAGTACCTCATTGCCAAGTGAGATCGCCAGGTGCGTCTTGCCGATACCCCCAGTTCCCGTCAGCGTCACCAGTCGCACCTGGGGGCGCAGGAGCAGCTCTCGCGCTGCTTGTAGCTCCCGTTCACGCCCGATCAGCGCCGTGAGAGGTACAGGCACACTTTGGTAACGTGTATCCAGGCTATCAGGGGATGAACGTGCTGCAGCGTAATGTATTGCTGGTAGAGCAGCAAGAAAATATGGAGACGAGACAGCTTGACTGGCTTCTTCCAAAGCCCTGGTAAAGCTCAGCATGTCGACGAAGCGCTGTGCTGGCTCCTTGGACAGACCTTTCAACACAACTTGCTCCACAGCACGGGGAATGTCAGGATGCGCTTCGCAGAAAGAAGGAGGGTCGGTATACAGGTGCTGATTGGCAATGTAAGCGGCCAGTCCTTCAAAGGGGAGATGGCCACAGAGCCACTCGTAGACCATCACCGCAAGTGCATATTGGCGATCAGCGGTAAGCAAGGCCAGGCCAAAATCGCTCAGCAGCACCTCGTGCTCTGGTCCCAACAGCACGTTCTCCGGTTTGAGGTCCCGGTGGATCAGGTGTTGATCATGGGTATACTGTAAGGCAGAGGCTAGAGCCGTGATGTAGGCGACAATCGTGGGCAATGGAACTGCCATACCAGAAGGGTGCTTCTGGCGTAAATTGCCCTGGGGAGCGTAATCCATTACGAGAAAAGGGACTTCGCTCTCCAGGCCGAAGTCGAACACACGAATGATGTGCGGATGCACCAGGTGGCTGACATGACGCGCCTCGGTGAGAAAATCTGCCAGCGTGGGCGAGTCCAACCGTGAGTGCAAGACTTTCACGGCGGCCGGGGTGTTCAGATACAGGTGCTCACCGAAGTAGACATCGGCAAATGCGCCTTTCCCCAGTAACTGTTTCAAACGATAATTTCCCAGCTGCTGCTCTACTCGTTCCATCATGCGCTTCTCCTCCCTTTGTCGCTCTCATTGCATTGTGTTGAACTGAGAGAAAACGACAGCATACAAGGCCGCAGCCTAGATACTTCTGCCTGATATTGACGGCTCCTACGCCACCTTGGTGCCAACTGAAGTGGCATCGTTTGTTCATACACCGGAAGACTGTTTCGTTGTAAACTAAGAGTGCGCATGAGCTTCTTCACAGATCGGTTTGTCGATCAGGCAGTACCTGCCCGGTCTGGTATCCTCACTCGCAGTCGTTTGTCAGCAACATGAACGTAGATCGGCGTCTGTCCCCTCACCTCGCCGTCAAAGGTAACCTCCCGTGGATCAGCGCTCGTCGTGATCGTCACTCCTCGCACTTGCACATGGTGCATACCAGGGATACCAGTTAACTCGGCAGGGTGATGGATAAACGTACGCCTTTCACCTTTTGCCGGGGGAACCTCTGCTTGCCCTTTAGGACCAAAGAAACGAGCGATGCTTTTCCCAAGGGCACCCATGTCCATGTGCTCTAGCACCACAATATCGAGCAGGCGATCTTCGAAACTCGAACCGGCAATGGCAAATTCTCGTTGACCTCCAAAAATGGGCGTGTTGATGACGGCGACCTGGAGCGCACGACAACGCAGAGAGGTGAGGGTCTCAGGTGTGGTGAGCATTGGCGACGCTGCTCCTTGAGGAGAGTCGGTGGCCTGTGGCATCGCCAATCCCTCAAACTCGAGTTGAATATCCAGAGCATCGCGAGATGCCGCTGTCTTTAGCGCAGCATAGGGGTAGGTCATACGCCCGAAGCGCTTGCGCGTTGCCACGTTGGTCGCTATGCGTGCAAATTGCACGTTGACTCCCACCGTCAACGCGTGTGCGAAGAAGACACCCCCTTTGGGAACAACTCCTGCCGGTACCGGGTCAGATTGGGAGGGAGTGCCAGGGTGCGCAGGGTGCGCAGGGTGCGTGACCTGCTCTGCAGGCTGTACCACGCCAACATCTACCTCCTGCTCTCTCTCCTGTGCGATGACGTGCGCTGCCTCGCCGATATCCTGAGGAATATGCAAAGCGCGTGCAATATCATTGGAAGTGCCAAGTGGCAGTATTCCCAGGGGAAGGCCGCTTTCGGCAATGTGGGTGATCACGCCTCCCACCAATCCATCGCCACCGGCAGCGATAGCCACAGCCACGCCACTTTCTTTCCAAGGGGTTCCCTGTGCAGGAAGGGTATCCAGCTTTGCGATAGAAATGCTGTTGACCACCTCTAGCCCTGCTTGCTCAAGGTGTTTTATTGCATCTGGTAGTTTACTCGATCTCCCCGAATGAGGACTATGGATCACCATGACTCGTTGTGGCATATGCACCTCCCTGTTGAACCGGTGTTCAATATTCTAAGCTTCATACTTTCTTCTATCCAGATGAGAACAATGCGGCTGCATCGACCTCACGACGATCGGAGCCTTTTACCTGCTCCGACGCAACGTTCTCCTGATCAAGCCAAATGCTGCTCCTCAGAGAGACGAGACATGTCAACGACCCTTCCACGTTGGAGGTCTTCTACTGGCTGTTCCTTCTCCTCCTCTTCTCCTCTATACTTTCGCCAGAGCAGGCCATACGTGACCTCTTCAGACAGGTCATAGCCAGATCCTCCTTCTGCCAGCTCGTGCAGAAGTTCCTGCAGATAGAGGCGCAGAAAGGCGATGCGGCGCTCGGCCATGGCCCGACCCGTGGTCGTCGTCATCGCTTCCTGCAGCTTCAACAGTTTGGTGAAGAAACGGTCAAGCAGATAGTGCTGCCCATCCGGCTCTCGCCAAAGTGCGAACGGGTCGTCAGGATGGTAGGTCCTCATCTCGGGCCAGCGCCTGCGCTTCGTGGTCATGGCCCAGCGCATCACCCCACTCGCTCCCAGGCTGTCTAAGCGATCCGCATCAGAGAGCACCCGCGCTTCCAGCGTAGCGGGTTCGATGCCATGACGATAGCCAT
>VBHI01000269.1:3048-7880 GCA_005881495.1 Chloroflexota bacterium | reverse complement strand
AATGGCTGTCCCAGGAAGCAATCCTTGCCATACCCCTCGTTTGTCCACATGCTCCTTGAATCATCGAAATTGACGGAAGGCCAGCATCAAGCGGCCAGGTCGGTACTTGTAGGGCCAAACTCGGGGTTACTGATACCGGTGGCGAATTGCCAGGAGATGCTCAAAGTGAACGCATTCGTTCTCTGAGCAGAGAGAACCAATTCGCCACCGGTATCCGTTGCTACTCGGACCCCGATTCATAGTGACCTGAAGATTGCGAAGATGAAATTCAAGCTCCTGGCGAAGGAATCTCGCCAGGCATATTGTGGAGACTAGAGAGCTATCATTGTCCTTTGACATAAAAAACGGTTCTCGGACCGGTTTGGTGAGAAGAAATAGAATCAGGTCAGCCTGGGAACCAGAAAGTGTGGCTCTGGTGATAGCAAATTCTCTAGAGGGTGATGCAAGAGCCAGAGGCCTTCTCGAATTCACAATTCTCATCACCAAACCGGTCCGAGAACCTAAAAAACTTCGTTTTTCGGACACATATTGGTTCTTAAGACAAATTAAGTGTGTTCCCTTGCTTTATCAGCTCCATCTCAGCTTTTCCACAGGTTCAACTCAGAAAGCCAGGGTATACTTGTGTTCAGTTAGTCAAAACAGAAGCTTCGGTAGACCCTCCCTAATGCACGCACACAACACGCTCTGGTTGGCTTGCCTGTCATCATGCTCGAACGTCCCGATCTGGTCATCACGGCTGTACAACAAGTCGTTCAAGCCGCGCACACGGGGCAGCCAATGGTGTCGAAATAATAACTTCCCCCAAAGGAGAACAACAATGGAAGAGAATCAAGTCGTTCTAAAGCGTCAAAAGTACAGTACGTGGTTCAAGCTGGACGATGTGCGTCCACTGGCGTTCTTCGTCATCCTGGCGTGCCTACTGGGGTGGATGCCCTACATTGTCTCAGCATTAGGGGCCGCTGACATCGCCGCAGTATTAGGGGACAACGGCTCGCTCGCCAATTGGCCGTTCGGGCCACTGGTCGCCGCAGCAATCGTATCGGCATTCCTGGGACGCGCGGGCCTCAAAAACTGGTGGCGTCGGCTCACGACGTTCCGCGCGGCACCCGGCTGGTACATCCTGGCCTTCGTGGCCCCCGTGGTGATCGTTAGTGCCGCGGTGCTGGCCAACTCCGCATTAGGCGCGCCGCTGCCCACAGCGTCTCAACTCTCCAAATGGACCGACCTTCCTGGCTTATTCGTCGTCTACCTGATCGGGGTCGGCATTGGCGAAGAGGCCGCCTGGACGGCATTCGCCGCGCCGCTGGTGCTGCGCCGTCACAAATTCATCAACGCCTGGTTGATCCTCGCTGCCATCCGTGTCTTCTGGCATCTGCCGCTCATGATTACCGGCCAGCTGCCGTGGACCATGGGCATCGGCGGGAACATCGCGTTCCAGTTCCTCATGCTGTGGCTCTTCCGGCGTAGCAGCGGGGTGTGGCTCCTCGCCGCGGTCTGGCACGCGATGCTCAATGCGACCAGCGGCGGGTTCTTCTTCCAAATGGTGCAGGGTCCGGACCAGGCGCGCCTAGGCCTGCTCTTTACCGCAGCGTATGTGCTTGTGGCGGCGGCAGTGTATCTCTTCGACCACAGTAATCTCGACATGGCAGATGAATTCAGTCGGGCCGGTGCTGCTGGCGGCACCGTAGTGGATTAAAGGCCCCGGGTGCGGGTGGAAAGGGAAGTGTGGTGGCTGAACCTTTTGCGGCGACGTACGGGTCAGAAGGTTTGGTCAACTTACAGTGATTACGGGCATAGCGGGAATTGAAGAGCACTCATACCGAAATCGAGAGGAGCACCCTCAAGGGGAGCTCCTCTCCTTTTTGCTCTTGACGAGTTCGACGGTGGATGGCTTATGCGGTAGCGGCTTCGACCGACTCCTTCATCCGCCAGGCGAGGATCAGAAGCCAGATGCTCCATGCAAAGACAAGGAGATAGGCGAGTAGCTGTGGGACCGTATTGGTTGCCGAGAAGCCCTCGGAACCGAGCACCCAGCCCTGCACGATGTAGGTGAGGCCGGACAACCCCATCAGGTAGCCGATCAGCTTGGGGATCCTTGTCGTCCCCACGATCATGGTCGCGAACAGAACCAGCGCGAGACCAAACATGAAGCTCTGATAGCTTCTGGTTCCCCACTCCAGCCACCTAATCACTTCAGCGCTCGCAAAGCGTGCGGCCTTCTCCGCGGCTGGTGCGCTCGCCCACGCATCAACCGCCTGCTTGAGGGCGACCCCGTCCACGGCCTGAAGGACCCCGTAAAGCGCAAGCGCCACCACGGCCGAAACGGCCCCGAACCGCCCCGCCCACCCCGGCGTTCCAGCGTGGACGTTCAGAGCGAAGAACAGGACGAGCAGTCCAGCAATGATGACCGCCATGCCTACGAACTGGCCGAGATGGACGGCGGTCCAATCAGCACTGTTGGCATACTCGGCAAACACGGCTGTGTGGTTATTGGGATTTTCCCGAGCGGGGTGCAAGGCACCGACGAGCAAGGAAAGCAGTTCCCCGACGAATAGCAGTGTCGCTGACAGGCGAAGCAAGTTGCGGTTAGCCATGATGGACCTCCTGTGTGTATCCCGACTTGTTCTCTCAGTATATCTCATCTGCAACAAATGATAGCCATTCTCTTGCACGCTATTTGATTGCTGGTATCCCTCCTTTCAAGATAGTAGGATCGGTGCATTCGTTCGCGTGCATCCTCGCTTAGCATCACCTGTTTTCCTTTCGCAGGAGCGGATACTTGTCTATCTCAACAGTACCATCAAACAGGAGAAATGACAAGGTTTTGGATTAGCAACTCAACCAATCGCATAATCGCCAGTGCGGTAAATGATTTTGTCTATGAACCAATGAGAAACGGTGTGTGTGGGGTGACTGCTCTGCCTGTCGAGTCAGCTTCGCCAAAGCCATGGAGATGTGCCACCTGGTCTCCGTGGATAATCCCCAGCGCGAGACCAGGAATGCGCGCGTCTTGCACCTGAGCATTCACATACGCATCAATCTGTGCAAAATCGGGAGTGGCTTGCGTATCCACACGTATATTGTTGGCTCTCCATCCTTCCGGGGGAAAACACCCGTAGGGGCGGGATCGGAGAGGACGTGGGGTGGGGACCCTTGGGTCGCCCTCGTCTCTCTTTCCCCCTCAAGGATGGAGAACCATATTGTTTCCAACCTTGACATCCTTCCAACCCACAACGTACAATTTGATATGTCCATATAGAGATATGCACTTGTACATTGGCCATCCACGACAAGGAGCTATGTTTATGACTCCGACCGTTTTGCAGAGCGAAGAGGCATTGCTCAGCCGCATCAAGAAGCAACTGAACTGATTAGCGCCCCCGCTTATTACCATGCAGCCGTCCATGCACCCTCCCTCAATGCCTTTGGTTCAGCGATATCAATTATCCAGGACGAACTGGCACACGCGCATATTGCCTACCGCCTGATGCGTGATTTAGGTGTGGATACAGAAAAGCTGATCTTTGAGCGCGAACCCCGCCAATTCAAATATCCCTACGCCTTCGATGTGCCGCTGGATAGCTGGGTCGAACTGATCGTCGCCAACGCTTTTTATGATCGCGCAGGTTATACGCTGCTGGGCGATGTCCATCAGAGTACGTCTTTTGGCCCGTGGAAGCGCGCCCTGGTCAAAGTAGACAAGGAAGAGACCTTTCACCTGCGCCATGGAGAGCAGGGGATGCGCAAGATCAACCAGGATACCAGCGGCCACGAGGCGCTGCAAAAAGCGGTAGACTGGATGTTCCTGCTGACCGTTGAGTGGTTTGGCCTGCCTGATGATCTGAAGAAACACAGCGAACAACTTCAATATGGCTTTAAGGGCCATAGCAATGACGAACTGCGCCAGATCTGGATGTCTACTGCTGTCCCACTGTGCAATGAACTGCAACTTGAGGTGCCCGCGCACTATGACGAGGCCCAGCAACAATATGTGATCGACTGTCCCTTCCCGGCCAATTTTGATGTTAAGGCGAAGCACTGGCTGCTCGAAGATGGTTCCTGCACATGGGACGATGTCATGAAACGCTGGAAGGCACGCGGCCCAAGCAATGAAGAGTTTGTGGGTATGGTTCAGCGCGGCAAGAAAGAGATGCTGCGCCTCCTGGAGCAGGACGCATGACGAGCAGCTATCCATCTCTACAGACACATCCATCCAATGATGCTTCTTGTCCGGTGTTGTGGGATGCCTTGCGCGAAGTGATGGATCCCGAAATCCCGATCAGTGTGGTGGATATGGGGCTGATCGTCGAGCTTGCCGAGCAGGATGGCATTGTGGATCTCAAACTCACTTTTACCGCGATGGGCTGCCCCGCCATGGATTTCATTATGGATGACATTCGCGCTCGCCTGCTGCAGGAACCGGGTATACGGCAGGTCAACATCGAAATCGTCTGGGATCCCGTCTGGACGAAGGCGCGTTTGAGCGAAGATGGTATTGATATTATGCGCACCTGGGGAATTTCAGCATGAGTGATACAACGACCGCAGAGCATAAAACAACCGCGCGGCGCGACGCGCTCAACGAGAGCCACGTGTGGCAGGTCTACGCACGCCGCAAATATGAGGAGCCGCTGCATGAGATCGGCAATGTGATGGCCGACGATGTGGAGCTGGCAAAGGTCTACGCGCGCAGCATTTACGATGAGTTCGCCTGGGTCGAGATGGTGATAGTACCGCGCGAGACCATCGTGACGGTTATTGAGCCATGAAGTTTCAAGTATCCGTAGGGGCAGGAGTGGTGTGGATGTCGGGATGGGGCCCTTGGGCTGCCC
>VBHI01000269.1:0-3001 GCA_005881495.1 Chloroflexota bacterium | reverse complement strand
CGGTGCGCCCGCTCTCGAGGCAGCCGTGGCTGCTGCCGCCATGACACAGGACGAACTGGGACACGCGCGGACGCTTTATCCTTTGCTGGACAACTTTGTCCAGGCAGAGGCTGACCTCAGCCAGGTGGAGCCGGAGACACGCACGCTGCACTATTCCATTGCCTATCTCGACAACGACTTCGAGGGCTGGTCCGATTTCGTGGCCACCAATTTTCTCTTCGATAGCGCCATGACGACGTTTTTCGAGGCCGCGCAACAATCCAGTTATGAGCCGCTGCGGCAGCGTGCGCGCAAAATTGTGCAGGAAGAGCGCATCCATGAAATGCACGGAGAGGGCTGGGTACGGCGCCTGGCCAAGGCAGGCGGGGCTGTACGCGCAACGCTGCAGGCCTCACTTGAGCGGCTCTGGAACGAAACGCTCTGCTGGTTTGGGCCGAACGATGATCCTGTCATGCGACGGCTCTACAACGAGGGCATTATCGACGCGACCCCTGACGAGTTGCGCAGCCGATACTTGAAAAAGATTATGCCCACCTTGCAAGGCGTGTATATTGATGTAGCGGTAACTTTTAACGCCAGCAGCAAACAATGGGAGGTGGGTGGGCCTCTGCCGTGGGCACGGTGGGATGGTGTTGGAAGAAGATTATAGCGCCCCGCCAGGGCGATGGTGGGCCTCCATAGGGCGACCGTGGGCCCCCATTGGGCGACCCAAGGGTCGCCCCTACTGTACACGGGGCTGGCAGGCCGATTCGTTGCACAGTAGGGGCGATGGTGGGGGTAGGGGATGAAAGGTCAGGATTGGATACTTTTTATGGGATATAATTATACAAGGGAGCCGGAGAAAAAGGTGCGGGTCACCTGCCCTTATTGTGGCTCGACTAATACTGAACTATTTTCTTTGTTTGGTCAGCAACTGTTGACTGTTCAATACTATTGTAACGCCTGTCATACGCCCTTTGAACGGGTGAAGGACGACGAGGTTCTAAACGATTGCGCGGCACGAGACGATGTTCTAAACGATTACGCGGCACGAAAGGAAGGCCAACCATGACCACCACAACAGAACGAACACTGGTACGTTATACTACAACCGATGGTATAGCGGTGATCGAACTTACTAATCCACCGGCCAACACGTATAGCTACGAGATGATGCGCCAGTTGGACGAGGCTATTTTACGGGCGCGCTTCGATGATGATGTGCATGTCATTGTCATGCGCGGCGAGGGCGATAAGTTCTTTTGCGCGGGCGCGGAAATCAGTATGCTCAATGCTGTCACGCCCAGCTTCAAGTACTATTTCTGCCTGCATGCCAATGAGACGCTGATACGGTTGGAGCAGACGCCGAAGCTGGTAATAGCCGCTATGAATGGGCACACCGTCGGTGGTGGCCTGGAGATCGCGCTGTCCTGTGATATCCGTATTGCCCGGCGTAACGCGGGGAGAGTGGGTCTGCCGGAGATCACACTTGGTGTGCTTCCCGGTACCGGTGGTACGCAGCGCCTGGCTCGCGCGCTTCCCAAGAATAAGGCTATCGAGTTTATGACCGAGGGCAAGCTGATGAGCTTTGAAGAGGCGCAAGAACTGGGCCTCATCAATTACATTTATGAGCCGGAGAACTACTGGGAAAAGGTCATTGAGTATGCACGCGGCTTCTGTCCGCCCAACCGCGCTTCCAAGACGGTCGGTCGAATTAAACGCGCGGTGCAGTCCGGTTCCGAGGTCGCACTTTCTGAGGCGCTGGCAATCGAGCGCGAGTTGCAGCAACTGTGTTTCCAGAGCGAAGATGCCAAAGAGGGTATCGCCGCCTATACTGAGAAACGCAAAGGCAATTTTACAGGGCGTTAAATAATTTTGCAGGAAGAGCATTTAGCACCTTTCGGGTGCTAAATGCTCTTCCTGCAAAGAATAAAGGAAAGTAAAAAGAAAGTATTTTGTATGTCGTTCCTGCATGTTCGGCACCAGCATAATATTCTCTGGTTGATCCTTGATCGGCCACCGCTTAATATTCTCAGCATTGAAATGATCGATCAGTTGACGGCGGCGCTGCGGGATGCGATGAAGAATCCGCCGCGGCTGGTTGTGATTACCGGGGCCGGTGAACGAGCCTTCTGCGCGGGTGTCGATATCAAGGATCACCTCGATGGCCGTGAAGTCGAGATGTTGCGCGCCGTTCGTGATAATTGTGCGGCTTTTGAGGAGTTGCGCGCGAAACACATTCCGACGGTGGCGCTGGTCAAGGGTCATGCTCTCGGTGGCGGCTGCGAATTGGCGGCGCTCTGCGATACTGTTATTGCTCGCGAGGATGCTACTTTTGGTCTGCCAGAAATTAATCTGGCTGTTTTCCCCCCTGTTGCCGCTGTCTATTTCTCCAGGCTTATCGGCCATAACGCTACTATGCGTTTGATGCTGACCGGTGAGACGATTAAGGCCAGGGAGGCGCTCCGCCTGGGGCTGGCTCACCAGGTGCTTTCCTCGCAACGTTTCCTCTCTGATGCTGAAGAGCTTATTACTATGTTGGTTAGTTGCTAGCTTAGGCGGTGTGTCTGTTTTTCTGGGGCCTCATCGCTACGCTCTTCGCAAGGGGTTTTTTTATGTGAAATTGTGGTTTTGGCAGACTGCGTCTGCCAAAACCACAATTTCACATGGAGTTGTTTTTTTGCCTGCGGCTGCCATACTTGCAATTTCACACGGGAGGGAGGTTTTTTGTTTGCGGCTGCTACCTTCGCAATTTCACATGGTAGGGAGTTTTTTTGCTTGTGGCTGCTACCTCCACAATTTCACATGGTAGGGAGTTGGGGTTTGCTTGTGGCTGCTACCTTCGCAATTTCACTTGGTAGGGAGTTGGGGGTTGCTTGCGGCTGCCATACTTGCAATTTTATATGGTGCTACTATTTCATGAGGAACTTTTGGATAAAAAGAAACGTTTTGACATTGTGGAGAAGGTGGCGGAGGGGTAGGGAGAAAAAACAATAGAGAATTTAAGGAGTTTCTGTATGCG
>VBHI01000300.1 GCA_005881495.1 Chloroflexota bacterium | reverse complement strand
TAGCGGTTAGATGATCACTCGCCCGCTTCCAGTTCTTGGGTAAGGCCGAGGAAAGGAAAAACTCTGCGCGCTGCATCGACGTTCCATATTGCTGCACAATTGGTCGCATCTGCTCCAGGATCTCAGCCAACTCACTTTCCACGCCCTGCGTCGGTGAAGCTGCTGGTGAAGATGCTGAGAACCTGGCCGGGGTCTGGCTCGGCCAGCACCTCGATGCGGGTAACCCACTTGACCCATTCAAAGCCGCGGCGGCCTGGGGCGACTAAGCGGAGGGGAAAGCCATGTTCATGTGAGAGAGGCTCCAAACCTATATGTGTCGCCAACAGCGCCGTGCGTGCTTCCTCCAGGGGCAGGCTCCACCGATAGCTCGTCACCGAGATGAAACTCACATAGCGGGCATCTGTGTGGAGGCCGGCCTGGTCGAGCAGGCGTCCGATACGGATACCCTTCCAACGCTGGATACTGTAAAATCCACCCGTACAATCCAACGTGGACTCCAATAAATCGCCCGCCGCAACGAGCTCATTGTAGGAGAAGACACGGGGTGTATTAACGGTGCCACCAAGCGAGAGCCGCCAGGTATGCGCATCAATCGGACGCGGCTGATCGGCTACCCAGCTAGAAGTGGGGAAGGCGTTTCCAGCGTAGCTGCCACTCTCATGCGAGCCGGTGAAGCGACGCCTGGCGCCAGGCAGATTCAAGGCCCGTTCGGTGAGTTGCTGTCCTGGCCAGAGCGCCATGCTGCCAAAGAGCAATGCGCCCAACTGCAGCACCTGTCGCCTTCCGGCTATGTCGCGTTTGCGCAGCCGTTTGGCGCGTGCAAGCAGATGAAACACGATCACCGCTGTGATCACGAAGCCCAGGCCTATATGCCAGTTCAGCAGATTGAGCCCGGCAAAGTACCACTCGCCGCCTCCCGCCCACCAGATGCCTGATCCAAGCGCCAAAGTAACAAACAGCAGCGCCAGAAGCCCATAGACAGTGCGTCGATCCCAGCGCCGTGGATGGATAAGCCGGGACCAGACGCGCCGTAGCTTACCCCACAAGAGCAGCAGAAGCCAGATGCCCGCTATGCCATGCAGCGCGAAGATGAACCACTCTTGCGGGAGACCACTCAGCAGGCTGATAATACCGGTCATGAAAGCGAGAGCGGCGGCGATTGCAAGGCTCCAGTCAGTGAGACGCGGGGACATATGAGGCCATCCTTCTTGGCGTTGTTCGCTTTATTACCAGCTTTATTACCAAAAGAACGAGTTGGTTAAAACAGGGTTCACGCTGCTCTACAGTATAACACAGAATAACAACGATTCAGTTCATCTGGGTCTTGCATTCAAGATCAGAAGATTCAGAAGATCAGGTATGTTGGTCTGCAAGTCTGCGTGCAGCCCTTTACTCAATCAGCATGTCAAGAGTTTCAGGTGTATCAGGTGTGTCAGGTGTTTCAGATAAGTTTGAGTCGAGGTGGCTCACTGTATCAAGAGTTTCAGGTGTATCAAGTGTTTCAGGTGTGTCAGGTAGGAGATTCCTGGTTATGCGCGAGAATTCCGAGCAAATAGCGAGCAAATTGCTCCATATTATTTCGGAAGGAAATCACGTTTGATGGTGTCAATGTCTTCTCAAGTATCTTGTAACAAGCTTCATAAGGAAGAATACCACTCCCCCTATAAAACAAGCAAGAGAGCTAGAACAAAAAGCATCAATCCTGCCCCTGCCGTTTGCGTACTGGCTAAGAAACTGGCTAAACCGAAGAGCAGCAAGTCATTTAACGCCCGTGACACTGCTTGAACTTGCGCCCACTGCCTCACGGACACGGATCGTTGCGTCCCGCTTTGGCGAACGCTTGCTGCAACTGCGCGTCTTCGGCTGCCAGCACCAGCATCACCTCTGCCGGAGCGCGATTGCGCCGCAATAACTCAGCCATTATATGCATCGGCTTATCCACATGGTTGAAGAACGCCTTGTAGCCCGCACACAGGTAATTCAATCCTGGCTCACCATCAGGTGTCTCGATGAAGCGGTTCTTGGGGCACTCGCCGTGACAGGCGAAGCGCACCTCGCACTCACGACAGTAGCGTGGCAGGGAGTCGCGCTTGTGCAGGCCAAACTGCCGCTGCTGGTCGCGTCGGACCAGCTCGATCATATGCTTCTGCTTGATGTTGCCCAGCAAGTATTTCGGTTCGACAAAGTGGTCACAGGAGTAGAGGTCGCCGTTATGCTCTAACGCTAAGGCATTGCCACACGTCTCCGAAAAAATGCACAAGGCTGGTGGTGCGCCATACCAGGAGGCCAGCGCCGCATCAAACATCTGTACAAAGGCGGTGCCTACATCACGGCGCACCCATTCGTCGAAAATGGTGATCAGAAAGGTGCCCCATTGCTCTGGCTTCACTGAGCGCTCAGAGACCTGGTTCCCCTCCTGAAAGCCGATCTCTCCCTGCTCATTGATGCGCTCCACAATCGGGATAAACTGGATGAAGTGGGTGCCCACCTCGTCGCGCAGGAAGCGGTAGACTTCCTGCGGGTGATCGGCATTGGCGGCATTGACGGTGGTCAGGATGTTGAACTCCACCTTTTGTTCTTGTAAGAGTCGCGCGGCACGCAGCACCTTGTGGAACGTCGGAGCGCCACCTTTATCAAGCCGCGCCGTAAAACCCTCCGCTTCAGCGGTAGGGATAT
>VBHI01000299.1 GCA_005881495.1 Chloroflexota bacterium | reverse complement strand
CCAGTATAGGTTTTACCCTACCGATGAGCAACGACGTATTTTTGCTCACACGTTCGGGTGTACTCGCTTTGTCTACAACTGGGCCTTGCGCTTGCGCACCGATGCCTACTACAAAGACCAACATCGCATCGGCTATCACGAAACCTCCGCACAATTAACCCGCCTCAAAAAGCAAACCTCTTGGTTGAATGAGGTCTCCAGCGTGCCTCTCCAACAAGCCTTGAGTCATCTGGATCGCGCCTTTCGCAATTTCTTTGCAGGACGCGCCAAGTATCCCACCTTCAAGAAAAAGCAGGGAGAGCAAGCCGCAACCTATGCTGCATCGGCTTTCCAATGGGATGGCAAGCACCTCACGCTTGCCAAGATGGAGACGCCCCTCGATATCCACTGGAGCCGTCCATTGCCACCAGGCTCTCAACCCCGGACCGTGACCGTCTCCAAAGACACGGCCAACCGCTACTTTGTCTCTATCCTGGTGGAAGAGGACCTCCAG
>VBHI01000084.1 GCA_005881495.1 Chloroflexota bacterium | reverse complement strand
ACATAGGACGAAGACTGGCTCTGTTTAGTGAGTAAGACGAATAGAATGTCAGAAGCATCAATTCTTTTTTGTAGCTTGTTGGTTATGTCTTGCCCAGGTTGTTGGTCATGCTCAAAGAGGTAGACACTTGAGTCCATTTGCTCTAATTGGTTCTTGAAATATTCCGCAATCGGGTAGTTTGGAGTGCCGTGGCTAAAGAAGATGCTAGCCATTGTCATCCCTTTCTAACTAAATACTGGAATTACGTTCATGTACCGTAACGGGCTAAAGTGGGATGAGTAACGATGAGACAAAGTAATACAAAACAACACTGTGTTCTAGTGAAAGTGCTATATCATTGATCGCTTCGTACAATTTATGGTTTGCGGCGCGCAATAAATAAAAGGAGACATAACACCAGGGGATCATAGGCTAGTTCTTGTAGGGATTGGGGATACCTTCTTTTTCTTCTAATGCATCAACCGAGTCTGTCAAGTGGTTTGTGTAACTAACCTTGTGTGCAAGCGTTTCTCTTGTAGTGACCCCTCAGCACAGGATACTTTTTGGGCCTCTTCAATTGCCAAGGACAACAATCAGCTCTTGGAGGCGATAAAGTAGTTGTTGAAGATGTCTCCTTCAACCTGCATCACTTCTAGCTGAGTAAAGCCTGCTGCACTGAGCATCTGGCGGGCTTTCTGTTCGCCCCACATGGTACCAAGCCCTTCTCCATTGGCAGCTAGCGAGACGGTCATACAGTGATTACAAGAGATCGTGTAGAGGAACGGAGCCAACGGGTGGTCCATGTTCTCCTCGAGATGGCTGGAGGCCGCGATGTCTACCATCAGGAACATTCCCCGTGGCCGCAGTGCCTTTGCAATGGCTGCCAGAACCTGGGTTGGCATGGACTGGTCGTGGATCGAATCAAAGGCGGTGATCACATCGTATCGAATAGACCCGTTTTATGGCCGATACTCAGCATCAAGGACAAAGCTCCACTATTTAACACACCCAACATTTGCTCAGCAAACGCTTCGGACTTTGCCTGATCGAGTGGTGGTGTGAACTCTCCAGACATAAAAGCCTCCATTCTCTGGTAGGGATTGTCTACCAGGCTCCCTTTTCAACCGGGATGGCTCGGGCCTCTGCAAGCATCACTGGCGTCCCCAACCTCAGCGAATTGGGAATCTCCGCGACTCGATCTGTCTGCTCGATCAAGGCGAGAATATCGGCTTCGCTGGCCTCTGCTTCAATCCGAGTCGAGTAGGTGACATGTTGCGCACGAACGGGGTCACCTCCCCAGTCAGCTTGCACATCCACTTGCACGCTTTTGATCACCATGCCCAGCTTCGCCGCCTCGCGAAAGAGATCATTGCAGTAACACCCGCCAATAGCAAGCAACAAGAGTTCAGCTCCATTGAAGCCTAATCCCATGCCCCCAGCCTGCTCTGGGCGGTCAACGGTGAGGGTGCGATGCCCGGCCCACCCCACAGCGACGCAGGCATCCTGAACGGTTCGGACACGGACACTGGTTTGTGCCATACCAGATGCTCCTCTCTTGCTGTGTTGAAGAACAATGCAGACAACCTCTTCTGATCTTGCATGAGGTTTCTAGCCTGTTTCTTCACAAAAGTATATCACGGTGAAAGCACTTTCGGTCCTATTCTGCTGTTTTTGGCTGCCAGGGATGGTTTTCTCATATGTTTGCTTTCAGCATCTCTGTTTTGCTACATATGTAGACGTGCATGCCCACGCTTTTTCGCGTGCGTTGTCTCGTGAGCGGCAAGCTGCCGCGATTTTGAACCACATTAAGTAACGAGTTGTTGCTCATCTGGGAAACCGCTCGGCGAATTCCACCGCAAAGCGATTGAGTGCTGGTTTCCAGTCACGGATAGGCATCGTCCACTTCCTGGCAATGTTGCGCATCGCCAGATAGACCACTTTGTAGACCGCTTCATCAGAGGGAAAAATACGATGATTGCCATTGTTTCCCGTATATCTTTTTGTCCAGCTTCAAGAGTCTCTAACACTGTCTTGATCTGTGCCTGTCTTTGCTCTAATCGTCTCTGACCCTGCACAAATCGTACAATATTTGCTCCTTGCTCGTATAACTGCGTCCGTATAGGCTCAATCAGTTTTTCAATTTTTTTTAGTAACTGGTCAGTATTCATAGCGTGTTGATTTTAGCAAAGTCTTGTAACTCTATGTTTGCACTTTTTAGAAAGGGGGTAGCAGGAAAGAACACCATGTGGTATCAAGGAGAAGAATAACCAGCCTTGAATCCACGGAGGTGTCCGATGCCTGTCTCCATTATATGTCTGGATGAAGATGTCCGCTACTTTGCAGAACGGTTTCGGGAGGTGTTCTCCAAACCCCAGTATCAGTACTTTGTGACCGTGCTGTTGGGATTGATGCTCTGTGAGGGAACACGAACCCTCTCGGGCCTGTTGCGGCAGATTGCGGATAGCCCCAGTTTGGCAGGACTGAGTCGCTTTTTGTCGGAAGCCCAATGGGAAGAGGCAGCAGTGGTAGAGAGCTGGTTGAGGCATTTCCGGGAAGAGATGCAGCCCCAGGTGGCAGCAGAGTTGCAGCGAGAGCGCCAGATGCAGCCGAAGCGTCGAGGCCGCCCCAAAGCACCCGTCGTGACAGGGTATCTGATTGGGGATGACTCGACCATGCACAAGCGCAAGGCGAAGAAGACCTTTAGTGCTCGTCGCGGCACCATGTTTGAGGGATTACGCACCGCAACGGACTTGGTGGTCATTGTCGTCACTCTTCTGGCATTTGGATGCCCGGTGCAAGCGATTGTGCAGGCCTATGGCCTGGATGAACGCACGGTGGCTTCGTGGCGCGACCGCGCGGGCAAGCAGTGTCAACGGGTGCATCAGGCCATCGTCGAGCAAGGACGCGCTCGATGAAACTCGTTGCTCTTGCCAAACGTGAAAGAGACAGGAGGGGAGGACTTCTTGGTGCACGATACCAGACACCATGTGAAATGTGGTGTTCACGAAAGACCAGGTTCGCAGAAAGGCTGGATGATCCTTACTCTGCTTAAACATTTTTTTTGTACACCATTCAAATAGGCTCATCACAGCAGAAGGAGGCACTACCATGGCTCAACAAATCTTTCTCAATGTGGCACAGTGTACAGATGTTGGTCGTAAACGTCAAGTCAATGAAGATAGTATGATCTCTATCGTCCCGAAAGATCCACAGGTGATGGCAAAGAAGGGCGCGTTGTTTGTCGTCGCTGATGGTTTGGGAGGTCACGCATCGGGAGATGTCGCAAGTGAGATGGCTGTGAGCGCGATGAGCAAGACGTATTATCGGAACGAAGATGAAGACGTGGCCGCTGCCTTACTGCAAGCGGTTAAACGAGCAAACGCCTTGATCTATCAACGAGCAATAGAGAACGATGTATGGTATGGGATGGGGACGACATGTGTTGCGGCGGTACTGCAAGGTGGTATGGCCTACATGGCGAATGTTGGCGATAGCCGTGCCTACATTGCTCGCGATGGTCACATCAAGCAAGTATCGCAAGATCACTCCTGGGTAGCTGAGCAGGTCCGCGTAGGCTCCCTCACGGAAGAGGCAGCTCGTGCTCATCCACAAAGGAATGTGATCTATCGTTGTTTAGGGGAGCAAGCTGACGTCGAGGTAGATCTGTTCTTTGAACAGGTGCAGGAAGGCGATTTGCTGGTTCTTTGCACTGATGGTCTCTCAAACCAGGTAAGCGACGAGGAAATACGAGAGATTGTGCAGGGGTTTGGGCCGCGGGAGAGTGTGTATCACCTGATAGAGCAGGCAAACGAGAACGGTGGTCCAGATAACATTACGGCCATTGTCGTACGAGTGTCCCTTGGGCAGCGCAGGGAGCTTCAGACTGTAAGATCGCGAGATTTCACCAGGATTTCCAGGCCGATTTGAGCTTGCCCCGAATTAGTGGAGGAGGGAAATGTGGAAGCGGTGCAACTGGTCAGGAGCAGCAGCAATCCGATGAGCCAGGATCACCGTCTTCCTCCTGCGACGAGCGAGGCTGGAAGCGTAGAAGGAACGCTCGAAACCTTCGTCGCTTTAGCACGCTGAGCCGTCAGCTAGTCAATTTGATTTGTTTGAGGGATCGTCCTTAGAACGTAGATGGAAGAACTGAACAACGAATGCCAGGGCTGTACCAGCTAGAGCCTCAGCGAGAATGAATACTTTGGACGAGCCTGGAGACGAAGACTTGTGTTTCTTCTTTTGAAGAAGATGTTGAGCATGATCAGTTCGATTGGAGGGAGCGGACTGAGCGTGTTCGTGTTCACGTAGTAATTGTGCCTGATTTGCTCGTGTTTCCAGGTTTTTTGCCTCACTTTCAGGGCGGATATCTTTTGGCTCGACATTTTTGTGAGAAGGTGGGGCCTGCTCCTGGACTTCCTTTTCAGTCGTCGGCAGATGGCTTGTGAGTTTGTGTACCATGACGGCCAGATTATCCGGTGTGGACCGCACACCCTCCGCGAAGAAGGCGTTAATCTCGGCTCCTACGAGCAAGATGACGGCGAAGTAGTAGAAGAAAAACAGGAGAATAACCGCAAAACCTGCCGTCCCAGTGTCGTTGGTCAAGAAATGCGTCACGTAGAACGGGAACAGTACGAGGTAGATTTGTAAGGCTACTGCTGCCACCACCGCTCCAAGCCAGCTGTTGTGGAAAATGATGTGCTGGTTGGGCACGACGATGTAGATCGCCTCAAACAAGACCCAGGAGATGAGCAATCCAACAAAGATGCCGATCAGGGAGAAAAAGAAGCCGCTGCCGGGGATCTGGTTTACGGGCGTGGCACGTAAGAAAGATTGCACCAGAGCAGGGATGGAGGAGGCAAAGACCATCAGCGGTGTCAGAACGACAAACACCAGCAACATCACACCAGCCATCACATTCTGCCTGATGAGATCACGCGGGCGTGTATGGTAAATGATATTGAAATAGCCTTCGATCGAGACAAAGAGGCGTGAGCCAGCGAAGATAGCAAGAAGGAGAGCGATCATCCCGAGAAAGCCGGCGTTCTTCTCGAGTGAAGTGAGCGCTGGCCCCAATACATGCCCTGAGGAGATAGGCGGCGGAAAGACCATCTCAATGCGCTGAATCAGGTCTGCTTTGATCGTTGGATCGAGTCCACCGGTAACAAGCCCAACGATGGAAACAATAGCGATGACAATGGGGAAAATCGCAGTGATGAGGTTAAACGCCAGCCCTGCTGCAAAATTCATCACCCAATCATTATTGAATTTGGTCCAAAACGCCTGCAAGGTTTTGACATCCTTCTCGAAGGGCTGGGGCGCTCCTGAAGTTTGCTGTTGCTCAGTAGCCGTTGGCGCTTCTTTTGTTTTGGTTACCATCACTGACCCTCCCTGTGATCAACGAGCAAGGAAGGTATACATCGACTTGACTGTCTATGATGTCCTTCCGTCTCGAGTATGGCAAAGGAAAACCACCTTCCTCTCCCAGGACCGCAGCTCTATCTTTCTGCTTCCATCCTTGTTGCGACAGTTCCCAAGGTCGCAGAAGACGATCTTCTTTCCAATCTTGTGGTTCGTGTTCTTTCTTCATCCTTCCAGTTCAACAGGTTTCGCAAACCATAGCGTGGTCAGTAGCACTTAAAACCAGCGGTAACGACGACGAGGCCGACCGGCGTAACCGCCACGCCGGTAGTGGCGAGCATAATAACCAGACGCGTGATGATACGCGAAAGCGCTCCATATAAGCACTAAGACCGCCGCAGCCAGGATGGAAGTGACTAATGGCACACCATTCAGGTATGGCTCGCCAATAATGTGCCAGTGCAAGACGCCGACAACCAGAAAGATGGCGATGAACCCTACAATGATTGCCCCGACGATCCCAAAGGGTGTACGTCGTCTTGCTAACAGTTCACCAACAAAGCCAACCAGCGCTGCAATGATCAACCAGATGATCAATTCTCCCAGGGTAATGACCATGACAATAAACCTCCATCTCAGTAGTAACACGCTTAATAAGCTTTCAGCTATACAGTGAACTCCTACGAGTCAGAGGCTGAACGTCACGCCAATGTGACGTTCAGCCGAGAACTCGCTCTCTTTTATCTCTGCCTTGCCATCTGCCTGGTTTTCTCGGTGACATCCTGGCCAGTTTGCTTCATCACCGCGGATATCTGCTGTGCCAAATCGCCCAGACCGTTTCCGGCAACCTTCACCTTCTTCATCGCAGGCTGTGTCGTGTCTTTTACATCACTGGTTGCCTGTGTAAGCCGATCAGCTACTTGCTTGGCAAACTGCTGGACGTGTTCAGGTTCTGGGAGAGTGCTACGCAGCTGCTGCCAGCGTTCGCGCAAGAAGCGCTGCGTCTTTTCCCCTCGCACGAGAAGGACGACCAGGCCGGTAACCACACCGACTCCAATGAGGAGTCCTATCACAACACGGTTCATGTTTCAAGCTCCTTTCTTCTCTGAAGCACTCGAGTGTGACATGTCCTGGTCGACTATGCGGCAGTTCCGCTGTCGCTTGGGACATGTCTTTGCTCATAGTATGAACACGCATTAACAAAGCTCCACGTTTCAAGTACCTGGCGTGCTAGTACACTGAGGCTCAAAGAGCCCCACGATCAGGAGAGAGTCCGGTGTACGTCCACTTGATGGGTTTCGCCATAGTCCGATTGTAGTAGGCGATAAAGGCGAGGATCTGATCGCGTAAATCGTCCAGGGTGAGGCAAGAAGAACGCTTCCAGTGAGACATTCACTAGGCGAACATCTATTAACTAGCATTTCCCTATTAAATAGTGTATACTTTGTTTATGGAACAAATAGATCGGTCCAACGAGGAAAAACGCCCCTATCACTCACGCGTGCGCCAACGTCAGGCTGAGGAGACGCGCCGGCGCATTCTGGCGGCAGCTCGTGAACTGTTCGAGAGCCAGGGCTATGCCGCAACAACGCTGGAGGTTATCGCCGAGATCGCTGAAGTCTCGCCCAAAACGGTTGCTGCCGTATTCGGTTCCAAGCAGGCGCTACTGGCTGCGGTGATCAACCCTGACGCGTTCAGCATGCCCATCAAGCTTCTCATCGAAGAAGTGGGCGCGACAGAGGACCCGTCACGGCAGGTCTCGCTCGTGGCTCAGATCACCCGCCAGGCTTACGAGTCGCTGAGAAGCTCGCTGGAATTGTTGCGGATGGCCGGTGCGGTGGCACCCGAACTGGCGGATCTGGCGCAACAGGTCGAGGCGAGACGTCGTCAAAATCAGGCCCGACTGATTGTCTCCTTGCGCGAACAGGGGGTGCTGCGTCATGGCCTGTCGTTTGAAGAAGCGACTGACGTGCTGTGGGCGCTGACCAGCTATGATCTCTATCGAATGCTGGTCGTGAAACAACGCTGGGAGCCCGAACGCTATGAAACGTGGCTGGCGCAGCTCCTGGTCCAGCAACTGCTTGCGTCCCGCTGAGGGACGACCTCTCAGGCGAGATTGATCGAAAGAAAGGATGTGCATCATGGATCTCTCCCATCAATCCAACCAGCAACTAAGCGCTGATCCTCTAGGAGGAGAACGTGTGCAAACACAGACACGGTCGCTCACGAGGATATTGCTGCTCTGCGGAGCCATCGCCGGTCCATTGTTTCTCCTTACTGTGCTCATTCAGGACTACACTGTCCCTGGTTTCGACCCGCGGCTCCAGCCGCTGAGCCTGCTCTCGCTTGGTGAGTGGGGATGGGTTCAGATGGGGAACTTTGTGCTGGCTGGAGTGCTGAACCTGCTCTACGCTGGTGGCCTCTGGAGGAGATTGCACCCCGGCCCGTCCGGAACATGGGGACCACTCTTGATTGGAGCGTATGGGCTCGGTCTTATTGCGGTCGGTGTTTTTAGAACCGACCCCGCCAATGGGTTCCCGCCGGGTGTTATTGCACCGACTGGCCCCTCCTGGCATGGTGCTATCCATGCCCTCGGCGGCCTCTTCATCTTCCTTGTCCTGGCAGCAGCTTTAGCGGTCTTTGTCCGGTACTTCCTCGCACGCAAGGAGCGCTGGTGGGCTTTCTATTGTCTGGCGAGTGCCGTACTTATCCTCCTGAGCTTTTTTGGTGGCATCAGTAATCCTGTGCTCATGGCGCGCACCTTGCGGCTCGGAACGTTAATTGGCTGGATGGCCGCATCCGTGATCGCCATAAAGCTTTTATGCACTCCGGATACGACTCAACAGACGCGAGACCATTAGTCCTATCCCTGCCCATGTTGTCGTCTTCAGTACCTTCACAAAGCTACGCTTCTATACTCAAAAGAAGGGAAGAAACAAAATCCTGCTTGCGGGTGCCAGGTTTACACTCGCGCCAGCGGCAAGGTAAACCAGAAGGTGGATCCTTCTCCTGGTAAGCTCTGGACGCCAACCTGCCCTTGATGTTGCTCGATAATGGTCTGGCAGATGTGTAATCCCAGCCCTAACCCGGTGCCGGAACCACTCTGCACTTTAATTCTCTCTACCTGGTAGAAGCGTTCCCAGATAGCTTGCTGTTCCGCCGGGGACAGTCCTGGTCCCTCATCTTGCACCGAAACGCGCGCCATTTGCCCGTCGACCGCGAGGAAGACTTCAACAGGCCGATCAGCCGACGAGTACTTGAGAGCGTTGGTCAGGTAGTTGGTGACAACCTGACCGATACGATCAGCATCGGCCACCACAGGAGCAGTCGCCTCCGCAGGCACATGGAGACGAATGCTGCGCGCGGGGACCAATAGGCTTTGATCCTGGACAGCCTCACGGACAATAGCAACCAGATCGCAGGGTTCCAGTTTGAGTGCTATCTTGTTCGCCTGGATACGCGAGATATCCAGCAGGTCGCCCACCAATCGGTTCTGTAGCCGTACCTGGCGCTCCGCACGGTCAAGCAGGGTTTGTACCAGTTCAAGTTTGCTAGCCAGGTCGACGGCATACGTTCCGTCCTCACCAATGCTTTTTTTCACCTGGCGCATTGCCAGCTGAATGTTGCCGCTGATGGCCGTAAGCGGCGTCCTCAACTCGTGACCGGCCATGCCGAGAAACTCATCCATACGCCGGTTGGCTTCACGCAAGGCGAGTTCATTTGCCTGCGCTTTTGCTCGTTCGTAGAGCAGACGTTCACGCTCAATCACCAGGGCCGCAAGTTTCGCGCTCGCTCCGGCGAGCGCCATCTCCTCTGCCGTATATTGGTGCTCTACACCGCCATAGTCCAGCAAGAGGAGGCCGACCAGTTGATCGCCCACGAACATCGGCGCAATCAGCATTGTGCGCACACGATATGGGTTCGGTTGATCAAGGAAGGGCGGCTGCGTCATGTCGAGCAGCAACACCTCGTGTGCGCGCAGCCGGGAGACGAATTCAGGATATGGGCTGTCACTCAAGCGGCCATACTGTTGCTGATCGGCTCGCCACTGACGTTCCTGCTCAGCCGAGAGTCCGACGACCACCACAGGGCGCAATATATCCGTCTCAGGCTCCAGGGCGATGATGCCAACACGACGGCAGCCCAGGATACTACACGTCAGATCGGCCAATCGCCGTGCTACTTCAGTCACAGTTGCCGGTGTTTGCTCCTCCACCGCCGGGTACTCTCGCGAGGAGTTGGCGTCATCAGGTACCTGCACGAGGGCCTCTGCCATTGCTAGCAGGGCATTCAGCGCGTCCTGGGTGCGTCGTTCCAGTCGCCGCCGCTCCGTAACATCGCGGTAGACACAGATAGCACCGATTGGGCGGCCTCCGAAGTTGTACACCGGGGCCCCGGTGACATTCAACTGTACCTCGTTCCCATCCTGTATCTGCAGTATCACATCCATCGCATTCACGCTCGTCAATACCTCACCGTTCAGAATGCGCGAGAGCGGCGATTGCTCCTCGGAAAGGGGCTGAGCGTGCTCATCGAGTATCCACAACGCGGGTTTCCGTTCACGCCGCAAACGGAGCGAGAATTTGGGTTTGGGCCTGGTATCCAAGGCAAAAAGGCTGCGGGCGACGGCATTTGTCCGCAAAATGTGTCCCATGTTATCGTAGACGATCACCCCATCTGCCATCGCCTCAAAGGTTGCCTCAAGTTCATTTGCCCGCTCATGCTCCTCTTGTTCAGCAGAGTGGGCCCGGCGCCGGGCAGACTCACGCTGGCCGGTAACGAGAGCAATGATCACACTGGAAAGGAAGAAAGGTGCAATCGGCAATAGAGCGTACCAGGTGGTAACATCAAGGCTTAGGGAAACAGGAATATACATATAGGCGAGAACTGCGGTACAGAGGAGCGCAGAGAAGATTGCCGGGCCAATACCCCAAATCAGCGCCATCACCATCACCGCGAGTAGGAGAGGCCCGTCGAAGAAGGAGAAATGGGGAAAACGGTGTTGCACCCACAGTATTCCCAGTGACACTCCCCCAACAAAAGGGATACTCAACACATAACCGATGACAGGACGACGCCAGCGGGGCATCCTGGCAGCGGAGCGTTTGCGCCCCTGCGCCTGCTGTTGCAGGCGTCCGAGCATAAGAGATCGACCCCGATGGTCTGTAAGTGCTTCTTTCTTGCTCATCTCCCCTCCTGCGCAGGTTTAGTTTCCTGCTGTAAGTATAGCTTGCCGAGGGAGTTTGAGGCAAACTCGATAGCCTCGTTCCTTGTATTTGTATGGTGGTCCGTACGAGATGGTAGTGGGGATTATAATGAAGGAGGACAAGAGACTCTATATGCAAGGAGAACATCATGAATAAGAGACAGGGTCCCTCGGAATGGAGCTTCGATGCGGCCTACAAAGGCATTCCACCCTGGGATATTGGTCGTCCCCAGCAAGTGTATGTGGATCTAGCGCAAACAGGCCAGATCAAGGGATCAGTGTTGGACGTGGGGTGCGGAACTGGCGAGCACGCTCTGTACCTTGCGCAACTGGGTTACGAAGTATGGGGGATCGATGCTTCGCCAACCGCTATCAAGAAAGCGCAGGAAAAGTCCTCCGCGCGTGGTGTCAGTGCGACTTTTCGGGTGGCTGACGCTCTTACGCTGAAGGAGTTGGGGAGGACCTTTGATACAGTTATTGATAGCGGTCTCTTCCATGTTTTCTCTGACGAGGAGCGCCTGCTGTTTGTGAGAAGCCTGGAAAGTGTGCTCAGGCCTGGAGGCAAATATTATTTGCTCTGCTTCAGCGATCAAGAGCCCACAAGCGGTCCAGGTCCGAGACGAGTTTCACAAGCGGAGATTTACATGACGTTCGCCGAAGGGTGGAAAGTCAACGAGATTCGTGCGACCCGGTTCGAGATAATCTTGCGCAAAGAGGGGATGCCTGCATGGCTCGCATTGATCACGCGTTTGGAGGATGGAAGCGAGAGAGACCCTTCGCTGCGCTCAGGGTGACAAGGACGCTCCTGAGTGAAATACATCCAGGAGCGTTGGTATTTCTGGCTGTTATTGACAGTACAGGGAGTTTACCCCAAGAGCAGGATTCTAATCACCTGCGCCAGCTTGTGGCTCAGTGGGTTTTAAGCCGACTGCCGAGTCCGCGCTCACCATCTCTTCCGGCTGAGGTTCGCGTTCGCGCAAAACCTGGTAGAGGATGATCGCGGAAAAGGTTGCTGTTCCAATACCGCTCATGCTAAAGCTACCGATGTTCAAGGTGAAGTTACCAGCACCCATCGTCAGGGCAACAGCGGCAGTGATAAGGTTGCGACTCTTAGAGAAATCTACGCCATTTTGAACCCAGATGCGACCGCCGGTAACGGCAATCAGCCCAAAGAGCACGATGGCGAGTCCACCAAGTACCCCTATAGGAATAGTTGCAATCAACGCACCGAACTTAGGAGAGAAACCTAACAGGATGGCGACCGCGGCTGCGATAATGAAGATCAGGGTAGAGTAGATGCGCGTGACGGCCATTACGCCGATATTCTCAGCGTAGGTGGTCACCCCTGTACCTCCTCCTGAAGCGGAGACGATGGTTGCCAGGCCGTCACCAAGGAAAGCACGCCCCAGGTATTTGTCCAGGTTGCGACCCGTGATTGCCCCCACAGCTTTGACGTGGCCCAGGTTCTCAGCCACCAGGATGATGGCGACTGGTGCGATCAACGTCATCGCACTCACGTTGAACGTAGGTGTCGTAAAGGCAGGTGCGCCTAACCATGCTGCATTCCCAAGGGCGGTGAAGTTGATCGGTGTGCCGTAACCCAAACCGTTGGCAAACAACATATAAATGAGATAGCCGATAACCCCACCAAGTAATATTGGGAGGCGGCGCAATGGTCCGGGAAAGTAGACTGCCACCACTGCAACGGCCAATATTGTGATGAGCGCCATCCAGGTGTCAAATTGGCTATGATTCGCTTCACTGACGGCAGTAGTCGCCAGGTTCAGGCCGATCACTGCTACTACAGTGCCCGTGACTACAGGTGGCATCAGGTATTCGATCCACTTATAGCCGACGAATATAACGATGATGCCGATGATGGCGTAAACAACGCCGGCAGTGACAATACCCCCTAGAGCTACTGGGATGTTATGAGTAGCGCCTTCAGCTACGAGCACAACGGCGATGAAGGAGAAGCTTGAGCCAAGGTAGCTTGGAACGCGACCACCTACAACCAGGAAGAAGATGAGTGTGCCAATACCGGAGAAGAAGATTGCGGTGTTAGGGTTGAATCCCATGATGATGGGAGCCAGAACGGTAGCTCCGAACATGGCCAGCACATGTTGCAGGCCAACGAAGATCGTTTGTCCCCAGGGGAGTCGTTCTTCCGGTGCAATGATACCCTCTCTTTTAAGGGTCCAGCCCGTGAAATATCCCCGTCTTTCGGTTGTCTCAGTTGCCATGTCTTATCCTCCTGAGAATAACACTGGATAATAAGATGAAACAAATCGATGCATATGGGAGCGTATGGGAATGAGGAACCTGTGTGAAGCTCGGTACACCTCCTTTCTACAGCATGCACTGCTGTCAGGGGCGAAAGACAAGAGGGTTCTTTGCAGGGATTATAACATGGAATTTATCAGAAAGTCGAGAGAATTAAAGATAGAAAGGTGTTAAGAGACATGAAGCAGGATACAGAATTTTTCGCTGATGAGGTGCCGCTTGCCTGCACTTTGACTGAGGCAGAGAAAGTGACGCGAGAAGAAGAGGTCGTTGATCTGTTCAAGCATGTGTTGCAGGTGAACGAATTGGCAGATGGCTATGCCCTCCGTTTTCCAGGAAGTGACGGCTGGGCGAACAAGCTAGTGCAATTCATCGCTTTTGAGCGTGGGTGCTGCCCCTTTTTCACGTTTGCACTGCTGTTCGAGCCGGAGCAAGGGTCAATCTGGCTGCACTTGCGCGGGCCGGAGGGCGTCAAAGCGATCATTGAGGATATGATGTAGGCGCAATATGGGCAGCCGCGCCCTAGTGTGGGCGCGGCTTTGA
>VBHI01000298.1 GCA_005881495.1 Chloroflexota bacterium | reverse complement strand
TTACTCCTTCTCAAATTTTCCTTCCAGGGGGTTTCCTTTGAGGAGTTGTTCTATGGGAGTTCCATTCCCAACTGCGCGAGGATTTCCTCCAGGCCACTGGGCGAGAAATCGGCGGTGATCGCCGTGATTGTATCGCCGATGACAAGGTATTCCAGGTGCCTGTATGGTAGGGCAATCGTCATTCCTGTTGCGGGAATGACCGGCAGTGTTGGCAGAATCAAATCTCCTGTGTGCATACCGGTCACTCTGGTAACGAAGAGCACGCTCCAACGGTGCTCCGCCAGGCTCTCTTCATGTAAGATATGGCTGTTGAATGACCAGTCCGGGAAAGCACTTGTGATAGCTTTCATAAAGGCGAGCAACTGCGCTTTGCCAATAGCTTGAGGAAGTATTTGCTTGCAGATGACATCGTCCGACAGGTAGGAAGCGAGGGCGTTGGCATCTTTCTCTTCCCAGGCTTGTATGGCAGCCTGTACGATAGCTGTTGCGCGCATTGAAGGTATTCCTTTCTTAAAAACTTCGCATGGGGTTCGCGTCGAAATCCTCCATCGGGATCTGGACCATCAAGGATGACGAGGTGATGACTGACCCGAACGGCAAATGGCCAGTTCGTACATCGCGAGATTCCACGCATCTTGAAGCGCGTGTTTCTTTTTGATGAGACGGTCAACTTGTGGTTGCAGCGCAAAATAGCGCCATGGATTCAGGTGATTCATGCCCTCGACTTCAAGAATCTTCAGCTGATTCTCGATAGCGTCAAGGTCTTGTGATAGTTTCTGGATTGCTTCTTCAAGAGATTCGCATGGTGGTTGAGACATATGCACTCTTTCCCAGAACATTGAGATTCCGCGTTATGCAATGGCTCCTCGCCTAGAACGTTTCTTCCAGCCGAGATTTCACGCTACTCAATTGTTCTTCGGTGATAATCGCATCGGTTAAGCGTGCCCAGTTCAAGTTTGCTCCACTCAGATTCGCCGTCATCAAGTTTGCTCCACTCAGGTCGGCCCCGGTGAAATCGGCATTGGTGAGGTTTGCGCCTTGCAGGTTGCAAAATTCAAGTTTTGCCTCGATCAGATGGGCTCCGGAGAGATCCGCATTGGCGAGATTAGCTCCGCTTAAATGGGCCTCGATGAGATCGGACGCGCTTAGATTAGCTTTGGAGAGATTGGCCTCTCTCAAATTAGCCATGCTGAGATTGTATTCGCTTAGATCGACTCCACTCAGATCAGCGCCGTGCAGTTCAGGTACTGTGGCGG
The DNA here is from genome assembly GCA_005881495.1 of Chloroflexota bacterium. Next base: position 5,433 of record VBHI01000298.1, on the reverse strand, counting down.
GATGTGACCGCCTCCAGGTATTCCAGGTAGTCGCTCCGCCTTTCTTCAAGAGCTCCAGGTGGTGCTGGTTTAATAGCATGTTCATTCCTCCTTCTGCTGGATTCTTAGTGAGAACATCAGTATGAAAAGTTCCGATGCCTCATGACGACGTTATTCAAGTTTCCCTCTAGCGTACCACTCGCTGTGCAAGTTTCCGGGCTTTCGGCGTTCTCAATCGCAGTTTATGCCAGTGTGCTGGAGACGGCCTGGTCAAAGTTCGCGAGGTTTGGTGTGCCGAGACCTGTTGCATAGTCCCAGCCGGGAGTCGCTGGATAGTACAGGTTATTGCCACTCGTAATATCGAAGTAGCCATTCCCGCCAGCCTGCTTGTATGCCGCATAATACAACTGCGGTGAATACCCAAAGGTGTTCAGGTGCTGCATCGTGTCTTCGTTCACCAGCGCCTGACCAGTAGCCCAGATTGGCGCAGCTCCGCTTGTTCCACCCACGTCTCCCCATTGTCCCTGGAAAAAGACGGCGAGGTGATCCGCGACCGCTGAGATGTCTGGTAATTGGCGTACGTTTTTCGAGTATTTGTTATTGACTCCGTTTGCCATTTGCCAGTTCGGGCGATGAAATAAACTACTATTTCCACCGCCGGTGCCCCAGCTATTTTTGCACTTAAAAATGTTCGGAAATTCTGACCACGCCACCTCATTTGTACGGTTGTGCTGGTCATTGACGGACAGATCTGTACCCCCGACAGCCACAGCCCAGGGATCACTGGCGGGAAAGCTCACTGAGAGATCTCCAAATTGCTCGTCGGCATACGCTGCACAGTCGCCGCTGGCGACGAAGACCGTCATATGCTCCACCTTCGTCAGTTGTTGCAGGCTGCTATCGAGGGCGTGGACGTCATCGGATGAGATATCTCCCTCGTCTATTCCCAGGCTGATGCTCACCACGCTGCCCGCATTTGCGTTGTTTGTATTCGTATCAATAATTTTCTGCAATTCATCGTTTACCTGCGTCCAGGGGTCGTCACTCGCGTTCCCATCCGTCTGGTACACGACGATTGAGGCCGCCGGTGCCAGTCCAGCAGCCATTTGTATATCCAGCGTCGATTCACCCTCTGCATTTGATGGGCCACCATCGATGTTGACGATCGAAAGATGTCCTTTGAAGTGAATACAGCCAAGGTAGTTCTGAATATCGTCCTGGTACGAGCCATCGGTCTCAACGAGATTGATGGTCATATTCTCACCGTGCAGGCCTCGCTGCCAGAGTGTGTTGTAACCGTAGGCCCCGGCAACATCCGCTGGTGTCAGCGTCTGATCAACTGGACTACAATCGAGCGCTGCATGCTGCGATACACGTGATCCTTGTGGAAGGCTGAAATGGAGCGCGTGTACGGGAGGCTTGCTATAGTTATCCAATCCTGTGATTGCAGCAATGGAATTGGCTAAAAAGGTAGGGACTCTAGGCGGCGTCTTGGGAGCGTAGAACGTCCGACCATTGTACTGGTGAATGACGAACGTTGTTTGCAGCAACCTGGCAATGGTTGCTGCCTTCGCGTCAACGGACAGGTAGGTCCGTAGCTTGCTCAGTTGCAAGACAAGCCCTTTTGCGTTGAAGAAGTCTTTGATTTTTTGATAGGTGGCATCGTCAATGCCGAGACGCCTGGCAAATTGTTCCAGGTTGGATGACTGCCTCGGTTGGAGTGGCCGTTGACCGACCTGGTTAAGCACCTGGGGGTCAACTTTGAAGGTGATGCCAACGTGCAACTCTGTCGCGACGGGCAATGGACCCTTGACGGGCGATTGCAGCGCCTCTGCAGGGATACCAAGATTAAGCGATTCAAACGGGGGCGGAGTAGCCTGATTACAACCGATCAGTGTCGCGAGCGGCAAGAGCAGCGTGAGGAAAAGCGCACAGAGATATACGATCTTAGCGCGATATGCTTTTCGCAATACCATCATAACATCACCTTCAGAACTTTCTCTGGGGTACAACCCAGTACTTCGTCAAACTGTGAAGTGCCTCTGCGTATGCTGATCGTAATTTAATAAATGAGGCCCAGGCGGGTTCTGGATCAGCAAGACAGAATCCGGCCGACTTCAGGCGTGTGTATGCAGCCTCAAAGCTTCTTTTTGGAGTCCCGGCCTCTGATTGCGCGGGCGAAATTTTGAAGTAGTCTTTGAGGTCATTCGCCAGTTGACAACCACTATGGTACAAGAGGGTTGCAGGTCCCGCTGGTCCATCTTCTATACAGCTCATGATCAGCGTTGCCGCGTCGAGGAGGGCACCGAGCGCGCTAACCCAGGATTCATAGGGGCGCACTGAGCGAAAGTAGGGCAGTACGGGATAGGAAAGAGAGCCGATCAGAACCTCGGTTGACCACTCTTCCCACGCTGCCAAAAATCCTGGCAGTTCCTCCTGCATCTTCAAGCGAGCATGGGTCTCCAGTACCAGCACCTCACGGTGCCCGAGTGAGCTATAGAGAGAAAAGAACATGCTAATAACGCCGCTCACGATAGCCATGCCCGATGCGCCGGCGCAGAGCGCCAGGACGCGCGTGATTCCTCCTGTGGCAACGATATCGCCAAATCCGAGCGTCAACAGCGATGTCCCGGCAAAGTACAGGGCAGTTCCCAGGTCGTTCAGCCGGGGCTGAAGCTCGCCATGGAGGGCCAGGAAGAGCAGCCCATAGCCGAAGATGAGTGCTATTCCCCAGACGAGTAAAAGCACGACGACGGTCAGTGGCGCATAGATGCCTAAAAAAGCTGCACGATATTTCGCTGAGGGAAAGCGGAGCGCGATCCATTTCCACAGAGGCCACATTCCATTCAGTAGGAAAGGAGCCAGGCGAAGCGATCTTCGCGTGGGACGCGGAACCACGGCCGATTGGAAGATATCAACAAGGGTTGAGACAACAATGATGCTGCCAAGTATGAGTTCAATGGTCCGCATGCTTTCCATCTATGCTCCCTCTTTCCCACCTCTGGCTGCCAAAACATCGTGGTGTATGTGATGAAGCTTCTGCTCGATATCACGAATCTGTTCGGACATAGTACTCAGCTCCAATTCCGTTTTGACGTTCACCTGGTAGTCCAGGTCCGCCTTGATGCGGTCTTTGGCAGCCTGCCGGTTCTGGCTGATCAGGACAAAAATGGAAAGAAAGATTGCCTCGAGTGACACGGACATCGTGAGAAACTGAAAGGGGAAGGGATCGAAGTGCCAAATCGCCGGCCCCAGGGTGTTCACCAAAATCCAGACGACAAAGACCGTAAGGTTCAGGAGCAGGAATGCCAGCGTACCACTAAAATCGGCGATGAGATCGGCGACCCGCTGCCCGAGTGAAATGGTTTCATCGTGCTCCTCGTTCGCGTTGCGGCTGACGCGCGTGCGCAAGATCTTGTCGGTGTCTTGGAGCCGCTGACCCAGTTCCACCAAAACATCGATAGCGGTATCAGGCCGTTGGCGCAAAAAGTCAAAGAACGCTTCCCGGCCTAATTCGAGTGTGACCAGTTCTCCGGAGGGAGTGGCGTTGGCCGAACGAGTCTTTTCAGAGAGCATGAACAAATTACCGTAGACCTTTCCGGGTCCCAGCACCTCCAGCACCACCTTCTTCCCATCGGTATCGGTGAGCCAAACCTCCATCTCACCTTGTTCAACAAGAAAGAAGGAAGCTTCTGGGTCATTGGCATCCATGACGACTTGGCCAGGCTGAAAGCTCCGCTCCCTCATGATCGCACGAAGCTGTCTGCGCTCTTCGTCATCCATAGTGGAGAAGAGGGGTATCTCTCCAAGGAGTTGTGTTGTGTTGATACTCATATGATCAATCCATCCTTTGTCTAGTGGGTAACGAGCTTGCCGATCAAAAAGCCCGCCAATGCGGCAGCAGCTGCAATACCCAGTGTTTCGAGTGCAGTAAGCACGACATTACGGTGTCCTATGAGGCCCCGTCCTACACCAAGCAAAAGCAATAGCGTGGCTGTGATGATGAGCGAGACAATGCGCGCAGACTCCAGGGGAAGAAATGCGAATGGTATAACGGGAACAAATGCGGCAAACAGGTCGGAGATGAACATCCATGCAGACTGGACAAACTGATTTTTCAGTTCCGTACTTCCATAATTGAGTTCAGAGGCTGCCTCGACCTTGAGCAAAGTCCTGGGGTGCTTGGCCAACGCATCGGCGATCGTCGCCGCATCCTGGTCATTAAAGCCGGCATTTCGCAGCCGGTTCCTGACTTCCTGTTTCTCTCCTTCCAGATTGGTGTCAATCTCCCTTTGCTCCTGGGCCAGTTGCGCTTTTGCCTGGTCATTGGTCGATTCAACATCCAGAAATGTCCCAGCCATCATTGAGACTGCGGCGGAAATGGCTCCTGTCGCCCCGGCAAGCAAGACGACCGAACTGCTGGTCGTACTACTCGCGACGCCAAACACCAGGCCAAAGATGGAAACGGTCCCATCCTCCATCCCGAAGACGATATCGCCGATGGAGTCGTAAAAGGATTTTCCTATGGCTTGCAGGAGTGACTTGCCATTTGTGCTCTGTTGATCCGGTACGCACTTTTCTGAGAGCATGATACATGCATCTCCCTCTTGTGAATGTAGGCACTTTGCTCCGTAGAGCATATATAAGGTATATTACCTGTCATGAGGGTACTAATCGCGCGTGAAGAAATGCGTTTGACGGAGCGTTAAAAAGCTCTGTTCTCGACTTCAGTGGGCAAGAAACGCATATTACAAAAGACTTCTGAGTTTTTTTATGCTTCTAACTACGCTTTCTGCTACGCAATGCGGATAGTATTGAGGTATCGTTACCTATGGCTCTCTTGGCCTCAAAATTTCATGCTCGTTGTCTATTCCCGTGAGAGACCTCGAGCAATACACTACGTTCTGCTTTTTACCTTTGCAAACAAGAAAGCGAGGTGTCCACGTTGAATATGCGAGAACGAACAGATGTCCGGTTCAAGAGATTCTCCAGAGTGTCTCTCCTACGCCTGGTGGGGATAACTCTGCTGGGTATATTGACATTGCAGGTCCTGACAGCGGCAGTCATCCTCGTCATTGCCGCGTTAGGAAAACAGCGCAAACATGAGGTGAGCTTTCCCCATGAACCATTCAAGGAAGTGCAGGTTGGGGAGAATGTCCTCAAACTGTACTCCTACGGACGTGAGCTGTTTGATGCCATGCTCGAGGCAATCGATACGGCACAGGAGAGTATTTATCTAGAAACATACATCTGGAAAGATGATGCTGTTGGCCAGGAATTTCAAGAACATCTCGCGCGGAAAGCCGAGGAGGGAGTTGCAGTCTATGTCATCTTTGACAGCTTTGGCAATCTCGTCGTCCCCCGCACCTTCAAGTCGTCTTTTCATCCGGCTATGCATGTGCTGGAATACCATGCAATCCGTCGTCCCTGGCAACTGCTGGATCCGCGTCGTTA
>VBHI01000083.1 GCA_005881495.1 Chloroflexota bacterium | reverse complement strand
GGATCGGTCTGGCCTTCGTTGGGTACGAGGAACGTGACCGTATCGCGGTTGAAGTCATTGAGCGGGCCATGGAAATTGACAATTGCCACTCCACAGACCAGGAACAAAGTATTCGCGCCCGCTGGGCCGGTTACACCAACCTGTAATACTTCTACATTATCAAAACCAACAACATTAACTGCCATGAAAAACCTCCCTGGTTCCACGAACCATCCAGGCAACACTAGCCTGGCTTAAAATCACAAAACGTACCGACAGGGGCTCAGGCCAGTAGATCTTGTGCTGATCTGCAATGGGAGAATGGCCCCGTTGCTGAACGGGAGCAACGTCTCTTGTTTGACTCTTGTCAGCAACATCAAGAGGCAGCCTGAAGCCCGGAATACCTATTCACCTGATAGGTGAACTGATAGATGAACGAAGAGGGAAACACTTTTTAGCAGACAGGATTGCGCGGTTGTGTCTCATCCTTGAAAAGCAAAGATGGCGCTGCCCTGAGACCCTGTTAAGCGTTTCAACATCACCATCCACGTCCAGTAAGGACCCGATGCATCACGTCCCCGTATATAGTAGGGTTGACCCTTGCGGTCAACCTGGACACCACGCTCAACCTGGCCTCCACGCTCAACCGACCTTCACGCTCAACTGGGCCTCCACGCTCAACCGGGCAACTTCCACCAACTCCTCACCAACCCAAGCAAGAAAAACATACTCTTTGCCAGCCGCGAACGCCGGTACTGAAGAGGAGTGGGAGGTACCATAAGATTGAACACAAAAGGCCGCTCAACTCTCGTGAGTTCTATCACCGCGATAGCTCGAGCTGCACTCCAGAAATTATCATACCTCACGTCACCCAGTTCCTCTGCTTGAGCCTCCACCCACAGTTGACGCGGGTTGCTCCACCTTGGCTCCATTGCGACATATTTCAAGAAGCTCACCGCCAGCGCTTCACGCGGAATACCATAGCTTGTCACCAGCAGTTCCAGGTAGTCACTGCTGAACTGGATGTACCACCCGCCATCGGTCAACCTGCCAAAGGGAACCGTCAGCAGCGCATGCCCTCCCGGAGCCAACAAATCATAAATCTTAGCTATAGCTTTCAGCGGAGCTTCAAAATCGCTAGCCTGTTTTTGCATGCCGTATTTCCCCGTCGGAGAACAGTGCTGCCCCACATGTTCAACCGTCGAGATAGAGACAATCGTCTGATATTTCTCTTCCGCGTCAATCTCCATAATATCGATATTCGTGATGCCAGGCCCCTCTTCAAACTTATCAACGATACGCCGGTGGCGAATACCAAGAATGTCACTCAAGGTATTTTCGTAGTGCTGGAGCGTATTGCCGATCTCCAGTATCTTCTCCTTGCTCTCCTGCCTGGCCAGAAAATCAAACGCGATAGACACCTCCACCGCTCGTTCCGCGCGATTATTGAAATGAATGCGATTATACAGCAATTTTTTCCCACACAATGTAAATTCTCTACTCCAGCTGACAGGAGTTTGTGCCATTATTCCTCTCCTCATAATGCTCGATTTGCAAAAGAGATCTGTCTTTCAAATCATCAATATGATTGGGTGCTAAATATCGTAGCTTCATCTTAATAGCAGATTATACCATGCGTCGCTGTGCTAAAATCATACACCTGCCACAAAAGTGATATACTCATTTATAGCGAGTTTTGACTAGCAATACCGTTGAGTTAAGCATTATGAAGAGGTCAATAATAGTGAGTCGCACCCTACGGCTGCTCTTTGTCGCTCTCTTGCTGGCACTCTTTGTGCTGGTATCGCCCCCTTCTTTTGTAACCGGAGTGACATTTACATCGCCGGCAGGTGATTCAGTGCTGGTGACATCCGGGGGAGCATACAGTATTAGGGCGCAATCTCCCGCCTGGACATTTGGCGGTAACATCGGCAAGAGCCTCGCCAACATGGCGGTTCATGCGGGTAAGGACCATATCGGCAGTTACCAGGAGATTACCTTCACTTACCAGGCTTCCGCGGCCAGGAGTGGCGCTATCCGGACATACGATAGTAAGCCAGTAGTGTTGTTCACCGATACCTACCTGTCGGCCGGCAGCAATAGTAACCCCTTTCCACGCCTGACACAGTACCCTCTCCATCTTCAACACCTCAGCTACTCAGGTACGTTTGCGCATTATTCTTTTCGCACTATGGGCTACGACAGCCCCTGGCTATTTTTTGATACACGAGGGAATAGCTTTATGCTCTCCCCTGCCGCCAACTTTATGCTGGCAAGTACTCAACGAGAGCCTGACGGCTCAATTGCCAGTGGCATTAATGCGACCATACCGCTACTGCCACAAGGATTTACACAGAGGACGTTCCTGGTGATAGGAAGCGGCATCAATGCGACCTTTGAGACGTGGGGGCACGCAATGACTGATCTACAAGGAAAAGACAGGCCTGCAAACGATGCGAATATCCCTCTTGACTTCCTTGGTTACTGGACGGACGCCGGCGCCACCTACTATTACAGCTTTGACCCTGCTAAAGGATATACCGGGACGTTGCTGGCAGTGAGAGATGCCTTTCACCGTCTGGGCATTCCACTTGGGTACATGGAACTCGATAGCTGGTGGTATCCAAAGGGACTTTCTGCGAGCTGGCAGGGGGATATACTGGGCGATAAAGGGGGAATCTACACCTATACCGCCGATCCGACTCTCTTTCCCCGGGGTCTGAAGGGCTTTCACCAAAAGCTGAGCCTGCCTCTGGGGACACATGCCAGGTGGATTGATCCACTGAGTCCCTATCGTGCGGAATATTCGATGTCGCGTAACATCATCACTGATGTTCGTTATTGGAATGCCATTGCTGCTAACCTCGAAAATGAGGGAGTGATTATCTATGAGCAGGATTGGCTCAATGACAATGCGCTTCCCGCGACAAACCTGAATGACCCACAAGCCTTTCTGAACAATATGGCCAGCGCGATGGCAACATATGGTATCTCTATCCAATACTGCATGGCTCTCCCTCGCCATTTTCTCCAGAGCACCGAGTATAACAATGTGACAACTATACGTGTGAGCAACGACCACTTCACAAGAGCTCGATGGGACGAATTTTTGTACGCATCTCGCCTCGCAGGTTCACTCGGAGTCTGGCCGTCGTCAGACGTGTTTATGAGTACCGAGAAATACAACCTGCTTCTCGCAACGCTTTCGGCGGGGATAGTAGGCGTAGGCGACCCAATCGGGAATATCAACAAACGCAATTTGTTGCACTCCGTCCGTGCAGATGGGATGATCGTTAAGCCTGACACCCCGGTAGTGCCCGTCGATGATCTCTATATCCAGGACGCAAAAGGGCTGCATAGCCCCATGGTTGCCGCGACGTACACTGATCATGATGGGATGAAAGCCTATTATGTCTTTGCTTACCGGCGCGGGAAACAGACAACAGTGACGTTGAAACCCACTTCTCTGGGCATAACGGGCAAGGCGTATGTCTACAATTTCTTCACTGGCCGCGGCACGGTTGTTGCGGCAGGCAGCGCCTATAGCGACAGGGTGACTGACGCATCATACTATATTGTTGCGCCAATTGGACCTTCTGGCATTGCCTTTTTAGGAGATAAGGGTAAATTCGTTTCGTTAGGCAAAAAACGGATCACTCAATTGCGAGACGATGGGAACATAGAGGCGACTATTGCATTTGCCAGGGGTGAGACGACTTTGAAAATGCATGGGTATGCACCCTCGATGCCGGTGATCGCTGCCGCGCAAGGCACGGTACGCTCGCTTGTTTATCATAGCTCGACGCATCTCTTTAGTTTTATCGTTTCACCGGGGAATGATAGCTCCTCCGCGGTAATAACAATCTCTCCCTGATCTTTCTGGTGCATAAAAGGGGAGTGTTTCGGGGGATATCCCATTCCCGAAGATGTTTATTGCTGTGGTTCTGATTCATCCTCTTCACCCTTGTCCAATTCAATGGGCGCGTCCATGCGTGGTAGATAAAAACTGAACACTGAGCCTTTCCTGGGGATACTCTGTTGTAACCATAATTTGCCACCCATTGCTTCAATGTAGCGGCGACAGATAAAGAGTCCCAGCCCAGATCCACGTACCGGCGTTGTCAAAGAACGAGTCGCGCGTACAAATTTCTCAAAGATTTTCTGCTGATCTTCCGGATCGATCCCTTCCCCTTCATCATAAACCTGTACTAACACCACGGGCAGGCGAGGATTCGCCTCGACATCGAGCTGATCTTCAGGCAGACCTATTTGTGAAAGGGTGGTTGCGCCCGCGATGACCTCTATCCTCCCATCCCCTGGTGAGTATTTAGCGGCGTTATCTAGCAGGTTTGATATCACCTGGCGCACGCGCAGTGGGTCACCACTGACCCAGAGATCAGGGTTAACCTGGGTCATAATCTTCTGTTCAATATTCACGCTGAGCAGACTGACCGCCATCTCTACCGCCGCGTGCAACTGCACCGGGCCGATTTGCAAATCAAGTTTCTTATCGATCGTGCCGATCTTTGCTGCTTCGGTCATGCTGCTTACCAGGTCATTCAGTTGTTGCGCGGCACCAGCTATCTTTGTAGCGAAACGCGTGATCTGCTGTGGATTGATGCGACTGCTCTGTCTCTTGAGCATGGTCGAATAGCCACTGATAGCGCTCAGTGGCGTACGTAGCTCGTGAGATGCGGTCACCAGGAATTCATCTTTGAGCTTATCCAGTTGTTGTTGTTCTGCGTAGGCTTCCTGAATCTCTTCAAAAAGTTGCGCATTGCGAATGGCGCTGGCCGCCTGCGCGCTGAGAGCCATTAGCATCCCAATCTCGCTTGGACGGAAGTTGCGCACCTGTTCCGGCGTATGCACTCCCAAAATGCCCACAAGTTCTGCCTGGTACAACACCGGAACCATCAGCATGTTCTTGATACCTGTTTCAAGCAGGAAAATGGCTCCCCACTCATCGCTCTCTTTCGCAAGTTCCTCCGCCATTGTTTCATCGAGGTAGAAGAAACCCGTCTCTACATGGTACTCCAGGGAAGAACCCTTAAAAGGAATGTGTATTTTTGCAAACAGTTCATCATCATATGGATCTTCATCGTGTGCGGTCACCTGGTCATCGGGATCATGCCAGTTGATCTGCTGTTTCTGCGCTTCGTAGGCAGCCAGAACTATCAAATGCTCCCGTTCAGCGGTACATTGGAAAAAGATGCTCATCTCTGCCTGCACCAGCTTGGCCGCAGATTCAACAAATTTGTGCACGATGTCGTTCACATTGAGGACACTACTCACACTGATAGTCTGCAAGGCGCTATTCATCGCGGCCAGCATTTCCTCCCGTTGCTTCGCATCACGCAGTGACTGATAGGCGCGGTCGTAGAGTTTGGCATTCTCTATACTCACCGTAATAATCTGTACCATCGTCTCCAGGACCTGTATCTCTTCAGCGTGGTAGGCATTGGGATGCATACTGGTAATGCAGAGCGAGCCGATGACACGATTAAACATTTTCATTGGCAAGAGCAAAAATGAACCGGCTTTGTGCTGGTCGCCCCACGTGCCAGTTAAGAGTTCGTCATATTTACCCTGTTCGTAATGGGTGAGATCGAGCGACAACATTTCCTTTTCGTCGTGGGCAACCTTCCACCAGGCGGGCCGCTCTTCCGGGTCAATCACAAGGGGTTGTTCGGTCAGACCCTCTACACGGTTCCCGTTCTCGATAGCAAAGATATCATAAATCTTCCTGGTGTCCCGGTCATAGAGGGTAATTAACATCGAGGAGACATCTACGACCTTTGTGGTGAATTGATAGATATCCTCTACCAGTTTTGCCAGCTTTACTGTCGAGGGGAAGGCAGTGCTGATATTCTGCAATTGTTTTAAGTACTTGCTTGAACGCAGTTGCCGGCGACGCAATTGCTCATTCTGTAAGAAGAGCGTTATCCGTTCGGCGCATTCTCGAGCCTCGGAACGCTGTTTCTGCTGGAATACAGTTCCCACAGTAGTGTGGTAAAGAACGATCACGCCCGTTACCCTGGTTTGCTTTTTCCTGCCTCGTACCTCATCAACAAGGGTAGGCTCCACCATCGGCACAGCTAGATACCACGTAGGCGCAACATCTATTTTGAGTGTTGCCTGGTCGCCTGTATAAAAATAGGAGAGATAATCGTCATGGCGCATAATGTGCGTCTCGTTTTTGTACCAGACATACCCAATCAGGTCCATTCGCGGGCGATAGCTGGTACCAACGGGGAAAAGATCGTTTTGCTGCGGCGTTATCACCTCTACATCCCCCAACGAGATTGACTGCGGAGGGCGTTTCAAACGCCCACTTGCCGATGAAGACGGGTCCGCCAGGTTCACAGTAATAAACCGGTCACGCGTATGTACGCTATCGGTGTTTCCTCCAATACTGCCAGGCCCTGTTGCTATGGAGTTGCTGGTGCGCAAGCGCAGGTGCAGCTTTATTTCCATCTGATCGATTTTCTCATCATGTAGCGCAATGCAAGCGCCATTACAGCCAAATTGCGCTATCATCTGCACTAAAAGATGCTTGAGCAACGGCATGGTAACGTCTTGATCTGGCTGTGATTCCTGCTCTCCCCAAATCGCAGTAGACATGAACCTCGTTCTCCTCACTTCTCTCGTAGAAAAGTTGGGGCAATAGAGTACCAACCCCTACGGGAAGCGCAGGGTAATAAGTCGGGCAAATCCTACAAAAAAGACTCGACAGAAATGTCAAAATTTCTTGCAGAGTAGCATATCACAGGCGTGTATTATATTCAACTACCATTGCAGAGGTTTTCGAGTACGCCCCCGTCTCGTAGGGGCGGGGGTGGAGCGGATGTGGAGTGGGGACGCTTGCGTCGCCCTACTCCTCTGTCCCCGACAGAAACTTTGTTCGACATTGGTAAACCCCTCAATGAAGGTAAATGGAGAAACACAGGCGTTGCTTGCGATGGGAAAAAGGCAAACAATTGGCCAATTGTGCAGCGATTCGGCTGAGAGTCTGGGGAGAAAGAGCACAATTGGCCTTCTTGAGAATCGCCTTGAGCCACAAACGGCCAATACGCAAGAGTCCTTTATCGCGTCGATCTTTGCGATCGACTTGCTCTCGATGCCCGTGATGAATACAACTGCTTCCTAAATGCGCAATCCACCAGATGGCCAGATAGACCACGAAGAGCCAGCGGTTCAAATGATCGTGGTGAGTGAAACGGCTGCATTCAATCATGCATCCTCGACTCTTTTGATCCTGAAACGTCGACTCGACTCTCATGCGCATGGCGTATTCACTCACCCGTTTATGAGAAGCGGGCTGATCGGAAATCAAAAACCACGCTTCCTCGTAGCCGGGTTCCCAGCACGCGCTGAGCCAGGTTTCAAACGAATGCTCTTTCCACAGCAGAATCCTTCCATACCACTGATCCCCTTCTTTCTTCACCAAGGACTTGCCTTGTTGCCAATCTTGATACCGATGGCGACCCTTTCTGCGGAACCATTGCTCATTTTTGATGCGTAAGACGTAATGCCATCCCACCTTCTTGCACAATTTGATCAAGTTCAGGCAACTGAGTCCTCGATCGGCCAACAGGGTAGAGGACTCGCTGCTGAAATACGGGGCAACCTGATCAAAGAGATGTCCAACGATTTCCCATTGCCCCTGATCCCATTCTTCTTGTTGTGGCATGATACACCAAGCAAGGGGTAACACGCGGGATTGCACCAACAGTCCTAAGTAGACAATGGTGGCTTCTTGCGTGTACGGTGTCAGATCTAGCATGAGCATCACGGGCTTTTTTTCCCAGAAAGGCAACACCTTCTGAAGAAATTCTTTCCAACATGCTTCCACCTCAATACGCTCATTGGCCACAAATCTTTGCATCCGCCGCTCATGACTCACCATTTTGGTCTCACTGCTCAGGTGCTCCCACACCTCTTCCGCTACCCGCTGCATCACCGCGTTCCCTGAGAGGATCACTCCTTGAACGCTAAAAGCCAGCGCTTGTTGTTGATAGTGATGCAAGTTGGGAAATATCTCCTTGACTTGTTGGTCCCATTGGTCTAATAATAGGTCGCATGCATTCATGATCGTCCTCCTGCTATGAGGTTTCTTTCTCTCAGTTTGGACGAGGAACGTGCATGCACGTGGATGGAGGAATGGTCATGGCGTGATGACTAAGAAGTGCGCCAGGTGCTCACGGAAGCCCCTTTCATATCTCTTTCTGATATCTTCTTTTCTGAAATACGAGGAGCCGCGAGCTCTGCGAGAATCGCAGCATCACCCATTTTGCTGTCAAAATAGCCGTAATAACCATTATATGGTATAGTAATATGCGAGATTACCCCAGGTGAGAAGGATACCGAGGAGGAAACATACCACCATGGCTGTTGAGAACTGCCTGTTCTGCAAAATAGCAGAAGGTCAGATACCCAGTAAAATTGTCTACCAGGATGAAGATGTCGTAGCGTTTGAAGATATCAATCCTCAAGCCCCACATCACATCCTGCTCATCCCCCGGCGACACATCACCTCCATATCTGACTTGACACTGGAGGACGGTCCCACGCTGGCTTTGCTGTTTATAGTCGCCAATAAACTGGCGCAGAAACTGGGACTCGGCGAGCGTGGCTACCGCCTTGTTACCAATGTTGGCCCCGATGCCGGCCAGGCTGTCTACCATTTGCACTTCCACTTGATCGGTGGCAGAAAATTTCGCTGGCCCCCAGGCTAGGATTTACAAGGTTATGCATGCGTATCGCGATTGATTATACTGCGGCTATCAGGCAAAGAGCCGGCATTGGCAACTATGTTCGCAGACTGGTGGATGCCATGCTGGAACAGGATACTAGCAACCAGTATACCTTGCTCACGAGCGGACGCCCCACCAGGGAGCGTCCGTTTCCTAAAGCAGAGAATGTTCACGGCAGGAATATCTTTATTCCCGACCGTTATTTGAGCATCATCTGGTATCGCTGGCGCTTACCTCTTTATGCCAATTATTTCTCCGGGCAAGTCGATATTTATCACGGCCCTGACTTCGCGCTGCCCCCTATCGGTAAGAAGCTGCGCAAGGTCGTGACCGTCCATGACCTCGCCTTCCTGGAACACCCGGAGTACGCCGTCCCATCGCTGGTGAACTACCTCAAAAAGGTCGTGCCTGAAGCGGTTGCCGCCGCGGACGTCGTCTGCACCGTCTCGCAGGAGGTCAGCCGTACACTGGTCGAACACTTTCAGACACCGCGTGCTAGACTGGTGGTCATCCCCAACGGCGTCAGCGCGCATTTCCGGCGCATCACCGATCCCGTAATCCTGGGTGCCACGCGCAATAAATTTGGCCTGAGACACCCACTTGTGCTCGGCGTTGGCACGCTTGAGCCGCGCAAAAACCACATCGGGCTGATCAAAGCTTTTTACCAGGCCCAGAAGAAGAAGGGCGGACCGTCTATGCTCGCCCTCGCTGGCGGCAAGGGCTGGCTATACGAAGAGACACAACAGCTCGTCGAGGAACTCAAACTCGAGAAAAAGGTGCGCTTCCTGGGGCGTGTTAGCGACCTGGAACTGGTCGCTCTCTACAGCCTGGCCGATGTCTTCGCCTTTCCCTCGTTCGTTGAAGGCTTCGGTGTGCCTCCCATTGAAGCTATGGCCTGTGGCGCGCCAGTCATCACCTCCAATATTTCTTCTCTACCAGAGATCGTCGGCGATGCTGCGCTCTTGATCGACCCGCACAATACCGGAGAACTCTCCGCGGCAATTATGCGCATTTTGCAGGATAAATCTTTACAAGAGGACCTCCGTCAGAAGGGATACGAGCGTGTAAAACAATACACGTGGCCGGTGTCAGCGCGCAAAATGCTCTCCATCTATCAAAAGCTCTACGATGGTGTCACGGACTTTACTGAGATTGGAGGCAGCGTATGAGAATCGCGCTCAATGCCCTTTTCCTACAAACTCCTGCTAACGGCAGCGGTCAATACCTGCTCCATTTGCTTCACGCCTTAAAAGAAGTCGATCAACAGAACGAGTACTTGCTGCTGGGCGCAAAACCCATTGCAGACAACGGAAGTGCACTAACACCCTTTCCCTACCGCGTCAGTCCCCCACCGTCCCCTGCCAGGCGCAACGAAAACGTTGAAAAAGTCGTATGGGAACAATTCACCGGCCCGGCAGCAGCACGCAAGGCCGGTATTGATCTTTTTCACGTCCCCTACTTCGCACCGCCACTCTTTCCGCGCACACCGACCGTCGTTACTATCCACGATGTGATACCGCTGCGCCTGCCAGCCTACCAGGCAGGCACCATGGTCAAAGCCTATATGCGCCTTGTCGCGCACGCCGCCCATAACGCAACGCTAATTATTACCGTCTCCCAGCATGCCAGGCAGGATATGATGGACGCCTTGCACCTCCCGGCCGAGCACATTCGCGTCACGTACGAAGCAGCAGGCGACGAGTACAAACCCATCACTGACCCCTCGCTGCTGGCACAAGCACGCGCGCGTTACGGTGTTGGTGAGCGCTACATCTTCTATCTTGGCGGACTCGATCGGCGCAAGAACGTCCCCCAGTTGGTGCGCGCCTTTGCCCATCTCTACAAGCAGCTTGAGCAGCCCGACCTGCAATTGCTTATTTCTGGTAATCCAGACAAGCAGAAGGGACCTTTCTTCCCCGACCCACGCCCCATTGCCGCCGAACTCGGCGTTTCAGACCAGGTCATCTACCGCTTCGTCGAAGATCAGGACAAACCCGCCATGTACAGCGGCGCCAGCCTCTACGTCTTTCCCTCACTCTACGAAGGATTTGGGCTGTCCCCCTTAGAGGCGATGAGCTGCGGCGCCCCCGTCGTCTGCTCAAACCGCACCTCGCTGCCAGAAGTGGTAGGAGATGCCGCCATCACACTAGACCCGGACAATACCCAGACCCTGGTCGAAGCCATGCGCAGCGTCCTCACTGACAGTACACTACGAGACGATCTGCGTGCAAGATCGCTACAGCGCGCCACACAATTTAGCTGGCGTAAAACCGCAACTGAGACGCTTGCCGTTTACCAGGAAGCAGTTGTTAGGAGTAAGAAATAATATGCGCGTACTCATGATCTCAAAAGCACTCGTCGCGGGCACCTCGCAACGCAAGCTCGAAGAGTTGGCGAAATGTCCCGGCGTCGAACTAACCCTCGTCACTCCCCCCTACTGGCAGAGTGACGACGGCAGCAAGCAAGTGCTTGAACGTCTCTATACCTCGGGTTACCAGATGATTGTTACCCCAATGCGACTCAATGGCAACTTTCACCTGCATTATTACCCGCGACTGGGCAAGATCATGCGCGAACTGCGCCCGGAGATTGTGCACATCGACGAAGAACCCTATAATTTCGCCACATTTCATGCCATGTGGCTCGCCAACAAACAAAAGGCCAGAGCGCTTTTCTTCACCTGGCAGAATCTCTACCACGACTATCCGCCGCCATTTCGCCAGATGGAACTCTACAACTATCGTCACGCCGCCGCAGCCCTGGCTGGCAACCGCGACGCCGCAGAAGTCTTGAAACGCAAAGGCTACAACGGACCAATCTCCATCATCCCGCAGTTCGGTTTTGACACCGATATCTACCGGCGCACAGAGCCGCGCAAATCACGCTCCCCCGGTGATCCCTTCACCCTTGGTTTCGTCGGACGACTCAAAGACAACAAGGGCCTCGATCTGCTCGTCTCTGCGCTGGCTGAACTGCCAGATTACTGTCGCTTGGTCTTCATCGGCAACGGCCCGATGAAAGAGCAACTCGCCGAGCAGGCCGCTCAATCAGGAGTTGCGGGCCGCGTCATCTTCAAGGGAGGCCTGCCAACATACGAGATTCCCAAAGAGATGCAGCAGTTTGATGCCCTGGTGTTGCCCTCAGTGACTCGACCCAACTGGATCGAGCAATTCGGGCGCGTGCTCCCCGAAGCCATGGCATGCGAGACACCTGTCATCGGCTCCAGTTCCGGCGAGATTCCCCACGTCATCGACGATGCAGGCCTGGTTTTTCAGGAGGGCAATGTGCAAGCGCTGGTCGCCTCTATCCGCCAACTGCTTGACGACCCCGCCCTCTACACCCAACTGGCAGCCAAAGGACGCCAGCGCGTCCTCGAAAACTACACCCAGGAACAAATTGCCCGCCAGACCTACAATGTGTATCAAGAAATGCTGACGTAATCCCATTAGTAGTATAAAGCTACTTCTCTTTGGTTTCTGATTCTTTCTCTGATGGGGTGAGGAGCATCTTGACGGCTTGTTGAGGACTCATGGGGATCTGGCGGGTAACCTTGGTGATTTCTTCAACGGGAAGCTCAGAGAGGGCCTGATCTTTCAATTCTTTGGCGTGACCTACGCCCTTCCCCATATTGCGCGACATGGATTGGAGAGCCTTTGGGCCAATAATTACCAGTGCAATGAGAAGGATAGGAATCAAATCTAACATATGAAATCCCATACCGCAGGCCCCTTTCCAGGTAGAAATTTTGAACATTCCAAAATAGGAATACCTTTGACCTTATCATATCACATCAAACAAACGGATGAATTGCTACAAATCAAACATACGAGTAAATTGTCATAAACTGATCGCAAATTCGCAAAAAATAGAAAACCTGTCGTTTACTCTGATAGAGACTATACAAGAAGCTGTGAAGAGGCTGGTTGACTCAATGTCTTATGGAGTTCAAACCATCCAGATCCATTGAGCCATCCAGGTTGTTCACGGTAGACGGTGTGCTGTACCCAGGACTTCCCCCACACACCCCTAATCTGGGTCAACCGGTCGTGTTCCCCCCAGAACAGCGACCGGTCTCTTTTTTATTTCCGTAAAAAGCGGCAAAACATCCTTTAGTTTCCGGGAAAACTTAGGGTCTACTCCTGTTCACACCGCTGCCCCTTGCTGCTGTGCTACGCTTCGATCTTGTAGCCCACACCGCGCACTGTTTTAATTAATGAACGCGAGAAGCCCTGGTCGATCTTATCGCGCAGATAGTGGATGTAGATATCCACCACATTCGAGAGTGCCTCCAGGTCATAGCGCCAGACCGCGTCAACGATTTGTGTACGTGTGAGCACCTGGCCCGGATGGCGCATCAGGTACTCCAGCAGGGCAAACTCCTTGGCCGTTAACTCGATGACGCGCCCGGCGCGGCGCGCTTCGTGCCGCACCAGGTCGAGCGTTAGGTCGCTCACCATGAGCTGGGGGGCTTCATCGAAACGACGATCGCGGCGCCGCAGCAGGGCATTGATGCGTGCCAAGAGTTCCTCCATTGCGAAAGGCTTGGTCAGGTAGTCATCCGCGCCCACATTGAGACCCGTCACACGGTCCTCGACCGCGCCGCGCGCCGTGAGCATCAGCACCGGCGTCATAATGCGTTCGGCGCGCATCTGGCGGCAGACCTCGAGCCCATCAAATCCGGGCAACATCACATCAAGGATCACAGTATCATAGGTATCACTCAGTGCAAGATCAAGACCACTGTGCCCGTCGTGCGCGAGATCAACGGTGTGCCGCTCTTCTAGCAGGACGCGACGTAGTAAAAACGCCAGGCGCTGCTCGTCCTCTACCACAAGGATATGCATTACTCAATTCCTTCTTTAATTTACTTGGATGCCGTCACGTCATTGGTCGGCGCTTCTTCCTTTACTATACCGCTCTGCATTGCTCTAGCATAGCATCTCTTCATTGGATTCTGATGAGAAGTGCATGAGAAAATTCTCATGTTTTTCCAATAGAAAATCAATACGCATGCTGTATACTGAACACAAGGATATGAAAAAGACAAGCATCAGGAAGTAGTTGCCCGCATGAAATGAAAGAAGGAGAACGTCATAATGTACAGATTTGAACACCACAGATTTGAACACCATTGGATATATGGGCACCCACACCCATGGGGCCATGAGTTTGGCTGGGGGCCCGGAATGCTTCAATCAGAGCTGAGCACCTTATTCTGGGTAGCGTTGTTGTTAGGGCTCGCCTGGCTATTGCTGAGGTGGATCATCCCATACATTATGCCTATATTCGCAGACATTTTTGACATGGCACCGGCAGGCCCTTCCGCGTTAGAGATACTGCGCCAGCGCTATGCTTCTGGTGAGATCGATGCCACTACATTTGAACAGATGCGGGAGCGACTGGAAGCATCCTACTCACGAGAAAGCTACGGCTTACCTCATGATGACAATGGCTATTCGGGTGAGAAAAGGACTGGCTACAGAGACACCTTTCCCTCTCCTATTTCTCGCAAGCAGAGAAACGTCTGGATGGCAGAGCAGGAACAATATCCATCTGAAACTGAGAGTTAAAGTACCGTCACAAAGATCAGATCCCGCTTTGAAGCAAGTGATGGGGCGAGTCGTCTCAGATTCTGTCATATTTCTTCCATAGATGCAGGCGGCAAAACCTCAGCCAGGCGACGACGCAGAAAAGCGCGTTCCCGTTCGTTCTGACAGAGACCCAGTGCCAGATTATAAGCAACACTCGCTTCGTGTAGTCGTCCCGCTCGCCGCAGCAGATCAGCGCGGGCGGCATAAAACAGGTAATAATCACGCAGCGCTTTCTCTAATTCCCGTCGATCAAGCAGCGCCAGTCCTCGTAGAGGACCATCTGCCATCGCTACGGCTGCCGCCCTGTTCAGTTCAATAACTGGCGAGGGCGTCATTCTCAAGAGTTCACCATACAGTGCGGCAATTTGTGTCCAATCTGTATTTTCAGGGTGCCTTGCCTGAGCATGCAGAGCGCTGATCGCCGCCTGCACCTGGTAGGGACCAGGTCGCCTCATGCGCAGCGCCCGTTCTAAGAGAGACATGCCTTCCTGGATCTCATCCTGATCCCAGAGCGAGCGGTCTTGCTCTTCCAGCAGCACCAACTCTCCCTCTGGCCCAACACGCGCCTTGCGTCGAGAATCATGCAGCAGCAGTAATGCGAGCAGGCCCAGTGCTTCTGGAACCTCGCTGAACAGCGCCTCCTCAGTCAAGAGCATCGCCAGCACTCTGGCCAGTCGAATCGCTTCGTCACAGAGGTCCCGTCGAATCAGCTCATTCCCGGATGTGGCCGTATACCCTTCATTGAATATGAGGTAGAGGACACAAATCACCGCTCCGAGACGTTCTCCCAACAGGTCGCTCGGTGGCACGCGAAACGGAATCCCGGCATCCCGTATCTTGCGCTTGGCTCGTACCAGGCGCTGTGCCATCGTTGGGAGCGGCACCAGAAAGGCGCTGGCAATCTCAGGAGTGGATAGCCCGCCGAGTGTATGCAGCGTCAGTGCCACCTGTGCCTCCAATCCCAGCGCCGGGTGGCAACAGGTAAACATCAGCTTGAGGCGCTCATCAGGAATCGCACGATCCTCCATCTCTGCTGCTCCTCTCTGCTCTTCCTGCTCGACCAACTCCTGCAAAAGCGCCTGTTTGCGCGCCAGAGTGTTCACGCGGCGCAGGCGGTCGATAGCCTTGTGCCGCGCGGTGGTAGTAATCCACGCGCTCGGATTGCGCGGAACGCCTTCCACCGGCCAGTGTTCAAGCGCCACGAGCATGGCGTCTTGCAGCGCATCCTCAGCCAGCTCGAAGTCCCTGACGGAACTAATCAGCGAAGCAAGAATGCGATCAGCTTCCTTCCGGAAGGTGTCTGCCACAACCTGGCGGATTGCATCCATTTCACTCTACCGGTATCACTCGAATTCCATGATCGGTCGAATCTCAATGGAACCATTAGTGACCGCGGGAATCTTTGCCGCGAGTTCAATAGCCTCATCGAGGTCCTTACAAACTAGCTGATAATACCCACCGAGCTGCTCTTTCGTCTCGGCGAACGGACCATCCGTTGTCAGTATTTTACCATCGCGCACACGCACAGTCGTCGCGGTATTGGTAGGCATGAGAGCTTCCCCGCCTTGCATCTCCACAGCGTGTTTTTGGAATTCGGTCCCCAGGGCATTGTAAGCTTCATATTCCTCTCCCAGTTGTTGCTCATTCCACTGAGCATGAGCCACCTCGTCTTGATAAATCAGTAATAGATAGCGCATTTTGTACCTCTTTCTCAATAGCAGTAGTTTTTGTGAGCGATTAACATCACCCTCACCCATCTACTCATACGACGAATGGGTTCAGAGCAAATCGACATGTCTACCAGCAATTACGGCGTACGGCGGTTTTTTTGAGAAGACTCCTCTAAGGGCCAATTTGGGCCATCCCCCATTATTTCCATCGGTTCTGTTTATTAAGTATGATATGATGAAACACAAATGGTAGACCAGGGGGCAAAGGGCAATGTCCTTTCCCGGAGAATGGAGATGGCCCCGCGGTACTCCCCATTTTTATATGCAAGAAAAGAGCGACCATACACGATGCAAACATTGACTGAACAGCGACAGACAAATAACGTGAGCCCGCAATCGCGCACGATTGTTGTCGTAGCCATGCTCTTATTTGCCCTGGCCGGATTGATCAGTGGCTTTGCAGTCGGCGCCTTTACTCGTCCCAGTCAACACATTCAAACACCCGGCCAGAGCAAGGTACCAACGCATCCACCAACGAATCGATTGACAACTCCTACACCAACTCCGCACATACAAAATCCTTTCCCGTTGGGGGCCCCAAAAATAGAACAAGTCAGTTACTTTGAGGTGGCAGACGATAACAACACCTATACCTTTTCAGTACAAGCTACCGATCAATCCAATGGGAAAACGGTGTCCGGCAATCCAATTCATGAGCCTGGCATTAGTTGTAAACTCTGGCTCACCAAAAGTAACACCGAAGTAAGCGCGAATATGTCCCTAGATCAATTGAAAGCGGTGGACAACCTTTCCCAACCGTTCCCTAAAGAAGAGGTTAACGCGCTTGATTTATTCGATCCTTCAACTCCACAGACGCAAATGTGTAATGCCAAAGGACAGGCAAGCTGGAACTATAAAGTGACCACCTCGGTTAAACCTGGATCGTATTTCCTGGTGGTACTGACAGATTGGAGCGGGGTTCACTGGAGCTGGAGCTGGGTCGCAATCAACATGAAGAAGTGAAGCGGGGAATCTCCCGTACAATCCCTCGCACCAGGGCCGCGAAAATGGAACGTACTGCATCTGCGGCAGCTAACACCTCGGCGTGATTGACCTCTTCCGTCTCGCTGCCCGCCGATCCAGTCGCTTCATTGGTAATCAGGCTCAATCCCAGCACACGCATCCCTACGTGACGGGCAACGATAACTTCTGGCACCGTGGACATACCAACAGCATCGGTACCAATTGTTCTCAAAAACCTGAGTTCCGCTCGCGTCTCATAGTTTGGCCCGCCGACCATCGTATAGACCCCCTCGTAGAGAGACAACTCTGGCCACGCAGCGGCAATAGAATGGGCAAGAGTGCGCAGTTCAGTATCATACGCGTTGGCCATTGGTGGGAAGCGTTCGCCCAAACGCTCATCATTTGGCCCCATAAGCGGATTGTCCCCTGCCAGCCCTGGCATGTTGATATGGTCGCGAATGAGCATGAAATCACCTGGCCGATAGGCCGGATTCACGCCGCCCGCGGCATTGGTGACAATCAGCGTATGCCCACCGAGTTGTCGCATCACGCGCACAGGGAGCGTCAACACCTGCAAAGGATACCCTTCATAGAGATGGAAACGCCCCTGCATTACCACCACAGGCACGTCTTCAAGCGTCCCGATGATCAGGCGACCAGCATGCCCTACGACGGTAGAACGAGCAAAATGAGGGATCTCTCCATAAGGAATAACCGTAGGCTCGGCAATTTCAGTGGCGAGATCTCCCAGGCCAGAACCAAGTATCAGGGCTACCGCCGGTTTCAGCGACGTGCGCGCCTGGATTGCGCCAGTAGCCTCCAAAACCTGGTCATATAACGTCATACTAGAGCCTCCCACCTAAAATCTTCATCCAGTACGAGAAAAATCCTTGCCACCCGTAGGGGCGACCCTTGGGTCGCCCTGGTTACCCACGACTTGGAGCCAACGCAGGCATGGACACCGGCGCCCGTAGGGGCGACCCTCGGGTCGCCCTGGTTACCCACCGCGCAATGTGGAACCCTTGGGTCGCCCTCGTCCCTCTAAGTCACATCACTCGTCGTCCTTGCACGCGCAAGCTGGCTATACACCTGCGTCGAAGTAATATGCGCGTGACCTAGCAGTTCCTGCACCGAACGTAGTTCCATACCATCTTTAAGCATCATTATCGCAAACGAGTGCCGCAGCATATGTGGGGTGATATTCATGATACCCGCCTGGCGCGCATACCCCTTGATAATCAGCCAGAAACCCTGCCGTGTTAAACGCTCACCATGATGATTCAGAAAAAGCGCTTCCTCCTCAGGATGCCGTGCCATCAGATGAGGTCGTGCTTTCTCCAGGTAGTGTTTGATTGCTTCTACCGCTATCGGTGGTATAGGCAATATGCGTTCGCGCTCTCTCCGACCGTTACGCCCAGGGCAGAGCACCATTGCCTGTGCTGCATCAAAATCACCCATGTTCAGCGAAATAAGCTCTGTGACACGCATCCCGGTGGCATAGAGCATATGCAACATCGCCAGGTCTCGTTGTCCGCTAGGAGTAGCAATATCTACCTGGCGAAAGAGGCTGTTAACCTGTTCCGGGCTTAATACATTAGGCAGCTCTTTCGGCACCCGTGGCGATTCTAACTTCTCGACTGGATCGAAGGCTATATATTCCTGGCTGCGCAGATAGCGGAAAAATGCCTTTATGGCTGCTATTTTGCGCGCGATAGTAGTTGGGCGATACGCCTGCGCCTCGCGCATTTCTAAAAGATAGCCTGCTAATTGCTCACTGGTGACCTGCGACCAGTTCTCTACTCCGTGCTGTCGTAAATATGCACAGAACTGCGACAGGTCATTGCGATAGGCTTCTGTTGTATTATGAGTGTTCCTACCACGCTTGTCTTCTTCCACTGTTGAAGATGAAAGTGTGGCTAAATATTCATCCACAGCTTCTTGCAACATTGTACACCTCCCCGCATCTAGCCGATAAGATAGGTCGGCTACCAAATAGTGCTTATGATGTGTCCCATTATAAGCGATAGGGCAAGAAGGGGCAAGCAAATTGGGAGTCTTACCAGGTCAGTTACAAGTTTAATAATAAAAGTGGCTTTTTAGGGGTAGCAAGCCCTGGCGTCTTACCACAACCACTGCCAGGATGTAGTATAATGAATGTAATTCTGCCTTGCAAAAACAATAATAGATATTACATCACAGCACCTTCACCAAAAAAACAAGCGTGATGTAAAACAATAAAGGAGTAACAAAAACATATGAGTAAGCTGCTAGACATGTTCGCTCAGGCACGTCGAGCGCAGAGCAGTAGCGGCATGGGCTTCTTAGGGAAAAATAGGCCAGAAACAAAGCCAAGAGCCGCTGCCCTCGTCGTCGAACTGGCTTCCGCTGATTCCTTAGTAGCCGCGGATGCAGAAGCTGCTATCAAGGCCGGGGCAGACGGACTGCTCTTCACTTGGAATGGTAAGGATGCCTCCTGGCTCGATACATTGAAAAGCACAGTTGAGGCCGCACAGGCCAGCAACGAGAAGGCCGTCTTTGGCCTACACATCACCGGCGGTTGGCAAACATTGGGGCGCGAAAACCTGGAACATATCAAAGAACAGGGAATAGCCTTCATTGTACTCCCCTTAAAGGCACCCGCCAGTTTACTGGCACTGCACGTCAAGGATCTTGATCTTGTCGTCACCGTCCCAATGCGCGAAGGAGATCTTTACCCTCTCTTCATCCGTAACCTCACTGCCTTCAACACTATTGCGGCAGTACAGCTAGATTTCGGCCTCTCTAAGGATGTCAGCAAGCTGACCATCGAGGACGTCCTCCAGTATCGTGCTGTGCGTGAGGCAGTGCGCTACCCCGCGTTCCTGAATGTGAATGCCAACATCAGCGAAGCTGATGCCTATACCCTCACCACCCTTGGCGTACAGGCAGTGGTTCTATTCACAAACCAAATCGACGATACGGCCAGTCAGCAAATCAAAGACGTACGAGAACTCCTGGAGAAGGTTCACCAGGAAGAGAAAGACAACAAACCAACATCGATCAAACCATAAACACTCGCTAGAAATGCCACTCAAGGGTCACCCCTACCATACCACGAATCCCCTGCTCAAGCCCATTCGTATATAGTAGGGGTGACCCTTGCGGTCACCCTACCCCCCTCCTCACCCTGCCATTGGCACACTCACCACCCGCTCACCCTGCCCCCCCTCAAGCAGAGCACTTTGGAAGTAATTTTGGCTAGTAATAGGCAGGATAGTACAAAAAATAATCATTAAGCTTGACAACTGAACCATTTCTGTGCAAAATGCAGGCATGAGTCACGCACAGCAAGCACTTTTCTCTAGCGAAGTATGCTTTGTTCAGGCATATGCAAAGATCAATCTGACACTCGACGTGGTAAATCGGCGGGCAGATGGCTATCATCGGCTGGCAACGGTTATGCAGACCATTGACCTGCACGATACCATCTGTTTGACCGTCACCAATGACCAACGAGTGCACGTTATCTGCACTACTCCCGCCTTGAGCAACAACGACAACCTGGCTGCACACGCTGCAGATATGGTGCGTCAACACTTCGCCTTGAGTCAAGGAGTGCGTATCGAATTGTACAAACGTATCCCCATGGCAGCAGGATTAGGTGGTGGAAGCAGCGATGCCGCGGCTATCCTACTTGCATTACGACGGTGGTGGCAATTACCACTCTCCCCATCAGATCTACTCAACATGGCGGCTTCACTTGGTTCAGATGTCCCGTTTTTTTTAACGGGAGGTCTTGCGCTCTGTGAGGGGCGGGGAGAGCAAGTAACACCTCTTGCCCACCACTGGCCAGCGTCGATGCGCTGGCTACTCTTACTCAAACCTGCCATCAGTCTATCTACAGCTGCAGTTTTTCGTGATCTGCCTGCCAGTGACTACACCGATGGTACCTACAGTAAGACTCTCTGCTCCGCTCTAAATTCAGGCAGTAGCCTGAATTTGGAACATCTGCATAACAGCCTGGAGCGCGGCGTCCTGGAACGCTATCCCGCCGTCGCCCAGGCAAAAGAAGACCTGCTCAGTGCAGGAGCACAGATAGTACAGCTTTCTGGCAGTGGGCCAACGCTCTACGCGCCATTTGCTGAACTCGCCAGTGCGCTTCACGCGCAACATCAAGTGCAGTCCCTGGGATACGAAGTATATCTGTCGCGTGCGATCAACCCCGACCCTTGAGAAGTTTGTATTTACTAGAGTAAGGAGGCTAATACCCATGTCCGACCTGTATTATTGTGTGAAGTGTAAAAAGAAGACCGAGATGAAAGACCCCCAGAGAGTGACAACGAAAAACGGGAAACCGGCTTTGAAAGGTTCCTGCTTAGTCTGCGGCACCACGGTCTACACTATTCTCGGCTCCGAGAAAAAGTAACAGTAACATAGAACGATAGAAACAATAAGCGTGTACCCAGCGAGGGTGCACGCTTATTGTTTGCAACTGCCTCCTCTCGACTTTCCCGCTGCGTCTCTGTTATAATGGGTTCGCAAAAGAGTTCACACTATCAGGGTTATGGTGAAAACAGGAGGAGCATATGCCTCTTTGGGATTCAGTCCAGCGCAGCCTGGAAAAAGCCTCTCAGGAGGCAGCCCGCATTGCAAGGACGCAGCGTCTACGTTCCACTATTGATGGGTTGGCACGCCAGATAAACACACAACAGAATAATATCTTCAACAAAGTGATGGATATGTTTGTCGCTGGGCAACTAACCTCCAGTGAACTTTTCCCGCTTTGCCAGGAAATGATGAACCTTCAACAGCAGCTGAACCAGGCTCGCAACGAGCTACAACAGCTCCAGGCTCAAGCCAGCCAGGCGCAACCCACATCACCTCAAGCAAGCGGACCCAATCCTCAATTACCACCTGGGCAAAGTGCACCTGCTGCACCTGCTGCACCCTATGCATCAATGGGCGAAGACATCAACCCCGGCGCATATACTCCCACACCGCTTGAATATCAATCTTATCTCGATAGCACAAGCTCGGTCACCGTGCCACCACCGCCGCCAGGCGTAGAGTCTCTAACGGTAAGTGCGATGGAGACCGTCAGGGCAAACCAGGGAGTTCCTTTCTCTGCTCCATCAGCGAATAAGCTCTGTTCCAACTGTCAGGCCGAGTTGCTCCCTGATAACGCCTTCTGCCAAAACTGTGGTGCGCCTGCCCAACTAAACGATTCCCAGCACCTACCGACAATGCGGGGAGGCATCTTGGAACATATCTACCCGGGCGAAGAAGCCACAATGCGAGCAGATGAGCCTGTCAAACTCTCTCCGCCGTCTCCGCAGGTACAACAATCACCTGCAGAATCCACACAGAACGAAGAGGTGTAAACTGCGACAGCACATTATCACCGTACTCTGTTACTTGTTACGCTTCCCATTCGCACTGCTTGACCTGCTCGCGCGCCCTTTCCGGCGACGGGCCTTGGTAGACCCACAAACGATTGTGCTCATCAAACCGTGTTGCCTGGGCGATTTAGTGATGACAACACCTTTGCTGGAGGTTATCCGGCGCGCGTATCCCGCTGCCCGTATCACTTACGTCGCGGGTACATGGTCTAAAGTCATACCTGAACATCATCCAGCCGTCAACACCGTGATCGATTGTGGCACCGTCGGTATCCCTGGCAATTATAGCCTCTCAGACTATAGGAAATTAGCACGCACAATGCGCGCACAACAGTATGACCTGGCTTTCGTGCTCGACCGTTCACCAATGCTGACCTTGTTACCATGGTTAGCCGGTATTCCCCGCCGCGTGGGTCCCGACAGCCTTGGGCGGGGCTTCTCGCTCACAGACCGCGTACCTGTCTCAAGCTCGCCCACCCATCTTCAACACCAGGCCGAAATCTACCTCGACCTTGCCCGTTCCATAGCCTTACCCATCGGCTCCCCCCGCATGCGCTTCGAGCCAACAGCGAAGGAACGACAAAGCGTCAACAGACCCACTCGCCTGAGGGTCGCATTATTTACTGGTGGCGGCAGCAATCCGGGCATGGATTTGACCGCCAAACGCTGGCCGCTGGAACGCTACCAGGCGCTAGCACGAAAACTCATTCACGAACTGGACGCACAAATCCTCCTCATCGGTGGACCAGGTGATATCGCCGTCAATCAGCAACTAGAAGACGGTTTGGGCGCGCAAAAGGAAACTGTCATCAACCTCACAGGCAAAACCAGCATAGGAGAATTGGCGGCCCAATTAGAACAATGCGCACTCTTCATCGGCAATGATAGCAGCCCCATGCATCTGGCTGCGGCAGTGAATATCCCTGTCATTGCCATCTTTGGTCCTACCAGCCCCCAGGAATACGGCCCCTATCCCCCTGACGATCCCAGGCACATCGCCATCTGGCGTCATCCCACCGGGCAGCCCTGCTTCTTCCTCGGCAAAATGCAAACCTGCGCCCACTGCACCTGCATGCAATCAGTCACAGTTGACGATGTGTGGAATGCCATATTGCAGCTCATCCCCAGCACAGAAAAAGAAATTCGTTAACTTATGCTCCAGTGTGCTACTCTCATCCCTTCAGGCAAAGAAGAGTCGACAGCCAATGCACAGCTTCTGGATATTCTTCGCAATCGAGCACAAACTCCTGACCACGTCCAACACTCTGCAGTAGAACGTGACCTTCTTCCGGCGTCCAGCGTTTCAGGTCCCTATGATAGCTCAGCCCAGTTTTCTCAGCTTTTGGATAAAACCAACTTGGCAATCGCCATATGCTTCTTGACTTACCCTGAGCAGTCAAACACAAGGCGAGGTTAAACTGATGAAACACTCCCGCTCCAGGCTTATTAATAGTGATATTAGGCAGTTGCATAGCATCAGTCGCAATATAAATTGAATCAAGATCGTTATACTTCATTTTCGTTCTTTTAGGGTTACAATGCGGATGGTACAATGCCCATGAAGGTATTTCCGTCCGCTTTTCGACCGCAATGCGCCTCTCGATTTGCAGCCAACCGAATATGACATGTAGATCAGGCGCACCCCCTACATAATGATAGGTGCCAGCACAATGCTCAACCTGCTTGAACCACCCATAAAAGGCAAAAACATCACCTTCTTTTACATCGTGATTTTGCAGATGTCTCTCTGCGGCACCTGACTGCCCAAAGACAGGCTTCCAGTTCGCCTCCCGAGCAATGCTATCGAAGTTAATGTCAGGATCTAGATGCGCCATCGCATCACCAGTGATTTCGCCTTGCGTCAAATCATGAACAATCGTTCCCAAAGACCATTTACCGAACGTAATCTCTGTATATCGCTTTGATTGAATGGTGATGGTGGCTTTGGGTTCGGGTACAGGTAGCGAGCACAATTCGCCCGAAGGAAAAATAGGGCTGGCTACATTGCCATTACTTGAGTCAAAACCTTTTCTGCTGAGAATTATCTTCATTCAAGTACCCCTGATAAATAGAACGATGCAAACTAATCATACTAACACCAACCCAGGTTGACGGCCCTCCTCGTTATCTCTATAATATTAGAAACAACGCGACACAAAGTAAAAAGCAAACGGGAAAAGACAATAGATTGAAACAGCTTCTACGCACCCTGATCTTGTTCGCGATCCGCATTATTGGCATTCCAGGAGCGCGCGTGGCAGCCCAACAAGCGCAAAAACCTACCCCGCAGGCGCCTCGCATTCTCCTTATTCGCCCTGATCATCTCGGTGACCTCGTTTTAACTACGCCGGTACTGCACGCACTCAAATCACACCTCCCCAATGCCACCATCACCATGATGGTCGGACCCTGGTCAAGCGAGGTGGTCGCTCGCCATCCTGCCATAGACCATCTACTCCTCTGCCCATTTCCAGGCTTCCAGCGCACACCGCAAAAGCCCCTGGCTCCCTACAAAGTATTGTTCAGCGTGGCGCAACAACTGCGGCGTGGCCATTATGATCTAGCCATCAACTTGCGCCCCGATTTCTGGTGGGGCGCAGCATTGCTCCACCTGGCTCGCATCCCACATCGCCTGGGCTATGCCATAGCGCCTGGCACACCATTTCTTAGTCTTGCACTCCCCTTCCCATCACCCGAACTGGCTACAGTCTCAAACCTGTCCCTCAGCAGCGCCGCTTTAGAAATAGTAGGATGTCCTCCACTTGAGGAACCGTACACAGCGCAACGATACCCTCTAGCGCTCACGCCCACACCGGCAGAACATGACTGGGTAGGTAGCCGTCTGGCCCAGTCAGGCATCGCGGCTGATGCTCCCGTCGTCGTTATTCATCCAGGTACAGGAGCAACAGTCAAACTCTGGAGAAACGAAGCTTGGGCCGCCTGTACTAATGCACTTCCAGAGTTGTTGACATCTCCCGCACCAGTGCGTATCATCCTTACTGGTAGCCAGGCCGAACGACACATGCTGGAGGAGATTGCCCAGGGCATGACCTCACCGCCACTGCTGATTACGGATATGACCATTGGCCAGATGGCTGCAGTATTACAGCGAGCGAAGCTGGTACTTGGCGTTGATAGCGGGCCGCTGCACCTGGCCGTCGCGCAGGGAACGCCCACGATTCATATTTTTGGGCCAACCGATCCGCGCATCTTTGGCCCCTGGGGAACACCTGGACGCCACGTGGTCATTGCCTCAACTCATCGCTGCCAGACCTGTCCCAGCATACCCTGTGGGCGACTCGATTTTCGTCCAGAAGAACTGGCAGCACACCCCTGTGTACGGCTAGTATCAGTACAGCAGGTGCTGGAGGCTACCAAACAACTACTAAACGAGGAAGCTACTTCGCCCTCTCATTCGTTATAGGGATAGAATAATAACCCGGGAAAATGCATGTCATACAGAGAAGAACAACTGAGCAAAGTCGACGACTACGGCTATCCACTGCCTCCAGGCTGGCAAAAGAAGCTGCGCAAAAACATCATTCGCGCGAGCAGAAGCATCGTTGGCAAAGGCATCTACCTGCTGATGAGCATCATCGGAGCATTCCTCTGGCTGAGTAGATTAGGCAAACCACATCCCCCACTGTCACCTGCAACCTTTCACCCACGGCGCATTCTGGTAATTCGTCTCGATCTCATAGGTGACCTTGTACTCTCGCTCACAGCTGTCCGTGCCTTGAAGTGCACCTACCCGGCAGCGCAGATTGACCTGCTGGCTATACCGGCCAGTGCCAAAGTAGCACAATTTGATCCCAACCTCAGTGAGATCATCACCTACGACCCAAACATCTGGCGACGCCCCAAAGCGCTCTTCCAACCCAAAAACTGGGGCGCAGCAGGCCAGCTCCGTCGCCAGCTCCGCGCACGCCACTACGACCTCGCCGTGAGCGTTTATGCCAATTGGGCGGCAGTCATAGCTGTCCTTAGCGGCGCAAAACGCCGTGTCGGCTACGCATCAGAAGGCTATCCCGGATTTATGACCGACAGCATACCCGGCGGCATTCCTGGTCGCTTGCGACACAGGTCACCTCTCGATAATAAGCACGAGGTCGATTATTGCTTGGCCCTGGCTCAGGCGGCTGGAGCAACGATTACTCCCGCGGATCGCATTCCCCGCCTCTATGTTGATGAACAAACCTGCCAGGAAGTTGAGCAGTTACTACTACACGAAGGGTTTCAGCCGCACAAACCATTAATAGCCTGCCATATTAATTCCAACAATGGGCAATCAAAACGCTGGCCCATTCCTTACTGGGCGACCTTGATCGATCGCCTCATTCGTGAAGAAGGCGCACAAGTCGTGCTGACAGGTGCGCCGGGCGATCTACCCCAAATTGAGAATGTGACCCATCGTCTGAGCAAACAACCCATCAACCTGGCAGGCAAGACCAGTCTGACCCAACTCGCCGCGCTGCTACAACGCGCTGACCTGCTCATCAGCGGCGATAGCGGCCCATTGCATATGGGAGTAGCATGTGGCACCCCCATCGTCGGCATATACGGCCCCACAAATCCCTCCCTCGCAGGTCCGGTCAGCCCCGACGCAACGGTTCTGCGCAGCGAAATCTGGTGCAGTCCCTGCTACAACGCCCAGGACACCGCCGACTGTCGTTTTTATACAACGCAATGCATGAAAAACATCACGCCGTCGCAAGTATTCGAAGTCGTCCAAACGAAATTAACGAACAACAATCAACAAAAAAAGGAGACTCACCCAGGACCTGCCCTGCCAAAACAATAAATTATGCATACATCACCTATAACCCTTCCAGAGAATGCGCGCATCCTCGTCATCAAAATGGCCGGCATAGGCGATTTGCTCCTTGCCACCCCGGCTCTCCGTGCCTTGCGCGAAACATACCCCCATGCCATTATCGACCTGCTGGTCACACCCGCCTCCGCCGGTCTGCTCGACGGCTGGGATGTTATCAATCGTGTCATTGTGCTGGATAAATACCTCTTCGATTACCCACAGCAGTTGCTTACCCGCCCCCACAACCTGCTACGATTGAAACCACTCTGGCACAATTTACGTGATGGTCAATATAATGCTGTTCTTCTGCTTCATCATCTGACGCTTCCTTTTGGACGCTTGAAACACCAGGTATTGTTGCGCGCCACAGGTGCGCAATGGCGCGTGGGGCTGGACAACGGCCATGGTTGGTTTCTCAATGTGCGTGTCAAGGATCGCGGTTTTGGCGCCATGCACGAGGCAGACTATAACCTCGCCGTGGCCGAAGCCGTAGGAGCAGCGGTCGGCGACAAACGCCTGGTAGTACCCTTGAACGAGGAAGAGCATCGACAGGCATGGCAAATAATCTACGAGCACAAGCGGCCCGAAAGCATCAAGCGCCCCATTATCGCTATGCATCCTGGCAGCGGCAGCTTTAGTACAGCCCGTCGTTGGGCGCCAGAGCGCTTCGCGCAACTGGCTGATACCCTCTTCTCCGACGTGGGAGGACAGTTGCTCCTCTTAGGAGGCCCGGAAGAGGCAGAGCTACACCAACAAATCATCAGTTTGCTGCATTCAGAAATGCCGGTACGCAGCCTGGCGGGTAGAGGGAGTATCAAGGTTACCGCGGCTGTCCTCGAACACGTTGATCTCTTCTTAGGCAACGATTCCGCGCTCGTGCACCTTGCCGTCGCGGCAGGCACCCCCACGGTCGCCATCTTTGGCCTGACGAATGTATCAGCCTGGGGACCGTATACTGGCGGAAGACCAGAACAGCAGGCGATCGTCGTTCGCCTGAACCTTCCCTGTATGCCCTGCTTTTACCGTGGCCACGATCTCGGCACTCCCGAAGGATGCGCTACCCGCGACTGCCTGGCATTACTTGGCGTTGATCCCGTCGCCGCAGCAGCGCGCAAGCTGCTAAAAAATTTCAACCAGATATCTGAGGTATCGAAAAAGACCTGATTTTCATGCCATCTACCTGAAGTGAGCCATAAAACTGGCTGGCCGTGACGAAGGCATGGCCAGCCAGTTTAGCAAAAACATGTGATACCCGCGCGGGCGATCCTACTGAACCACCGCCTGCGGCGCCACCCGCCTCACAGGCCGTGTAAAATTCCCAATCTCCACCTCCGGCGCCTCCCTTTTCATCACCTCAATCATCGTGCGCATTCCCAGCACCCTACCCATCGTATCAAGAGCCGGCATACGCGGCAACAACACCTCTGGATCGATATTGAGGT
>VBHI01000082.1 GCA_005881495.1 Chloroflexota bacterium | reverse complement strand
AAGCAACCAGCCTAAATGGGTGGTTTGGAGGGAGATGTGGTTTGCTGATGTTCCTGTGTAACAAGAGCCCCTCAAAGGACTTTTCCCTTGATGACTTTTGCAGATCTCTGCTGCCTCTTTCTGTTCCGCCAGAGCCTCTTGAGTAGGTGCGCCAGCCTTCTCCCTTTGCTTGTTTCTTGATTGCCCCTCTTTACACAACTATCGGGATGGTGTCGAGCCAGTAGGACTATCCCAGTAGAGTACACCGACCACTTGTAGAGATTGCTCAAAGGAAAGATCAGGCTGTTCGATTAGCTGCAAGAGAAGCTGAGAGGCTTGTCGCAGTTCTTCAGAGCCAGTAGGACTGTGGTAATAGGCAAGTTCAATAGCTCGTACTTTCTGCTCAAGGGAGAGATTGGGTCGCTGAGTAAGCTGCAAGAGAAGCTGAGAGGCTTGTCGCAGTTCTTCAGAGCTAGTAGAACTGTGGTTAAAGAAAGATTCAATGGCCTGTAAGGTTTCCTCAAATGGAAAATCAAAGCAGAGAATCACATTTCGGAGCATCTCTATAACCTGTAACTGTTCCTCTTTCGATCGACTGTTATTGTAGAGTATTAGCACGGCTAATATCTTCGTTGAAATATCCAGTACATTGTTTTCTGTGATCAGTATTTCTAAATTTCTTCGTCCAAGGTCTGCATATTGTCGTGTTTGCATTATTGTACCAAGCGCTTCCATTGCCTCTTTACGTTGTAAGGAGAATGGTGTTTCTTTTATTAGATCGCGTAGGTGTACAACAACAAATTCTGCAAAATCATTTTCTACAGTTATCTCTTCAGCTAAGCAGCTGCATACGAAGAAAAGGTCATGTTGCACAATATGCGAATACTTGCTGAGGCGACTTTTGCCTTCGAGTATACGGCGCAGTTGAATTGTTGCTTGTTTATGCTTAAGTTTTCCAAAGAGAAGGAGGATTACCTCACGCCAATGTGGGTGATGTAAATGCTCGTTGAGAAATTTGCTGATGATGCTAGAGTCATCTTCCTGCTGATAGCGTTCATAAACATCAACGGCAGCGAAATATTCTTGAAAGGTACGATGTACAAAACCATATAGAGCTTCACCTTCTTCATCAGTTCCTCTCTCAACAATCAGTCCGGCTTCAGCCCTTGCAAGTTCAAGAAAAAGTTCTGCTTCAGCTCCTTGTTCAGCTCCAGAAAGAAGTTTCTGGTTCTTAAGGAAGCGTTCTATTTCTCTCAGCATGAACTTGGCTGGCACATCAGTGGCCGCATCCTCCTTCAGTTCAGTATCTTCTATCAATTTGCCAGTATTACCTACTTCTTTTTCTTGCGAACGTTTATGTAAAACATAACCAAGATGCGCGATACAGGCAATCTGGTTCTCTTTGCCCATTTTCATATCTTTCCAGCGTGTGCCTTCATGCTTTAATTTAGCCCAAGTATCTAGTAGAAGGTCAGCACACTCTTCATAGACTTGTACTCTTTTATCGGGCAGTCGCTTATAACGATGCAAAGCGGTCATAACTGTTAGAAGTAGCGGATTAGCGGCTAATTTGTGAAGACGAGAATTATCTTTTAGCGTAGTGTAAAATGACTCTAACTCTTGTCGAACATCAGCTGGCAAGGGTGAGTACTTTAGTACATGAGTGTACCAAGCCTCTAAGTAGCTGTGAATTTGTCTATCGTTGAATTCATGAATCAGGCTGTGTTGAAACCAGCGATTGGCGAAACGAGCAATCTCGTAGCCTACTGGGCGAGAAGTAACAAGAATACGGTTACCAGGATAGCGTTGAGCAAAACTTTCTATTTCTTCAATCAGTTGTCGGCGCTCATCCAAAGTTGGTACTTCGTCGAGCCCGTCGAAGAGCAGTAGCATGGCTCTTCTTTCGAGCAACTCCTTGAACATTTGTGAATTGATAGAAATATCTTCACGACCAAGCATAACCTCGGTGGTATAAGACAAAAAGCTATAGTCGGCACGTTGTCTACGAGCTACACTTAAAAGGCGGAGTTCAATGCGTAAAGGTATAGGCTTTCCTAGAAGGAGTAATCTATTTTTTTGAGTAGATACTGAAGGCATTGTCAAGTTTGCTTTCGCATGGCTCCAAGAGATGTAGCGCGTTGTGGTTGATTTGCCTGAGCCTGGCCCACCAAGGAGAACAAGATAAGGAGATTGCTCGAGTAATGTCACAATATCGTCTTCCGTTTCATTTTTTGGAAGGGGCTTTTTTTGAAGAGTAACATGTAGTGGTACGAATATACTCTTGAGTTCTGGAGCTGTATCTTCATCGCCTCTGAAAACAATACCAGCAAATTTGTGGTGGCGGAATTTGTTCTCTATATACTTAACGTATGTACCTAGATCTTGCTTAAATTGCTCTGGAGAGTAGTTGTTCGTCAAGATGCCTGTGATTTGGCTGAGTATTGCAACAATATCTTCTAAGGACCGCTGTCCCTTGAGAACCCCGCGTACCTTGATAACATCACTTATCTGCTCCTGAAACAAAGGATCATTGTACATTTCTGCAATTAGAGCTTCAAAGAAACTGTTTAAGTATGGTGTTGCATCTACCTCTACGTGTGCTTCGTGTTGAGCGAGTGCATGAATACGTTGCGACAGGTTGTATTTTTCAGTAAGGATTGAGAGGTCGGGGTTGTCGGAAAGGGTAAAGAGGCTCATTACCTCTTGGCGTAAGGTTTCACTATTGGGCTCAGATAGTATTTCCAAAATACTCCGGTATTGGTCACGTTCCTCGAGAGTGTGAAACTGTTTCAGCCCTCGTTCTGCTGCATTTTGTAGGGCTAGCTCCATATGTCGTAGGTGCTTCTTAGCATCGATCAAACTAATCAAACGTTGTTTACCTTGATCAATAGCGAGTTCTTTTCCCTGGTTTAAAAAGGTATCTTCCAGACTATGAAACCAACCTGGAGCACTTTTAACAAGGAGTCCAATCGCGATACTAAGAGAAATCGGTTCAACCATCTTTTTTTCCGTCTTCACCTGCCAAATTAGTTCATCACATTTCAAATTTCTAGTTCTCAAGGTGGATCAATGCAAAGCAAGTATACTAAGTACTGAAAAGACCTGTCAATACAATATAAGATATTTGAACGCATATGAATCGTTCTAGTGCTTTGGCCTCTACTGAGGCTCTCGAGAGGTGGATGTAGGGGCATGGTTTGTTCGCGGTGTATCGCAGGTGAACGCCGGTTTTGCTGTCGGTTTTGGGTTCTCCGTCAGGTTTCGTGATTCTAAAGCTTTCAGGGGAACATTGAGATATGCCGAAGCTCTGGTAAAGCCAGTTCGCGCATAATCATGGGCGAGATATACTAAAGCTTTCACGAAACCTGACGGAGAACCGGTTTTGCTGTCAAATTGTGTCAATATTTTGTAGTAGGGGATGTCTTTGAAAAAGCGTGTTCACCGGCTTTTTCTGCTGCTTCACTTGGTAGTCAATAGGTTATTCTGAGTGAGCCGCTTTTTTGTGGCTTGCCATTAATGACTCATCGTTCGCTTAAATTGGGGGTGGATTTCAAGAATCGTCCACCAATTGGAGATAGACAGCAGGAGAGAAGTCTAAAAGGGTCAAAATATGTTGCTGAAATCGCTCGCCTGGTAATCCGGTCCAAAACGTGTAGGGCAGCTCGTCAATTTGATCTGTTGAAAGGTGTCTGACTCAGCGGGAGAAACTGTTCGGCTGAGCGGTGTAACAAGCAAGATGTCCATTCCAGGCTCCGAGGGAAAACGCACGAACCGATACATGACCTGGTGCATGTCAAGATAGTGTAAAAACGGAGGATGCAGATCATTGTGCCATACGAAGATGAGAAAACTGGGGCGATCTGCGTATAAGACCTGCTCAATATAGTGCGGCATACGGTTTTCATCCGCTAAGTATGTATGAATAGCAGCATAGTTACTCATTGAAGCCTTGCCAGCTCGTACTAGATCCCCAAGTTTCATTACATCACTCGGATCTGCAACAATGATTTGTTCTTGTGTCTTAAAAATAATAGGGAATCCTATCCAGAAGCTTGCCCAGGCATATTGAATGTGCTCACGACGCATATAGGCGATGACCTGGTCATTATTGGAAGGCGCATCACGACAGTACGGTGTCTGGAAAGTCAATCCAGGATGAGCCAGGGGATACGAACTGGCTTGAGTTATTAATAGTGCGGCTAGCAGCGCGAGCAAGAGATACTGTCCACACAGACACAAGGAGGTGATGATGAAAGAAACTGAACGCCTTGAGTCAGGTGACTTGAAATTACTCCGACCAATGCCTCATCTCCGTCCATGACTCCGCCGGCATGAATGAACAGGATGACGCGTAGCAAAAGAGCAAGCATGAGAGCGGCAATAAGGGGGCAATATGGCCATGTGTACCAACTGATTCGTGAAATTTTAGAAGTAACAGAAGAGGTTTTAGCGCTAACCAATTTTGTGTCAAACATGAATGACATCATCCTACTATCGGAAGCATAAAAATGTTCCTCAATAGCGGCACTAGACTTTCTTTGAGAGCAGACACCAGCCCTGACTAGAACATGGTATTGTCGTTGGCCGATTGCTCAGGGATGGGTTGGAGGACATCCCAATGCTCGACGACTTTCCCGTTGTCATCGAGCCGAAAAATATCAATGCCTGCCCAATCTCGATCACCAGGCCACTGCTGATAACAGTGCAAGACCACGTAGTTTCCTTCGGCAATCGCACGCTTAAAGTGGACGCGCTTGCCTGGATACTCCTTTGCCATCCGCGTGAAGTACGCAATGAAGGCTTCCTTGCCATCAGCAACAGCGGGATTATGCTGGATATACACCTCCCCTGCATATCGCTCGATCGCTTCGGCGGGCTGGCACTGGTTGAACATCAGATCATAGAACTGCATCACCGTTTGTTTGTTGCGTTCCAGTTGCTCATTCAATATGAAACTCCTTCGATGCTTGTCTTACTCCTGCACGAGCCAGGTTTCATCAGCTTTAATAGCTTCTACGAGAACATAGTATAGCACACTGCTCCTGCTCAACTTCTAGAGGAGAAACCTTGCAGAGAGCGCGAAGCGCAATACATTGCGGGGAATGCGAGCCGATGAAAACATATTGATTTCAGTGGATGATGACCCACGTCAGCCACAGGCCATAGCCGACCGTCAGCACTCCCACTATTGTGAGCGCTTGACTCAGCCGCTTTTCGGCTTGATCGGAAAGCCCGAAATCCGTTAGAATCGCGCGTACGCCGAGCATCGCGTGGGTGGCCACGACGACCAGGAATAACACTTCGAGCACGAGAATGATGGGATTGCGCAGGTACGCCACCACATCCGCGAAATCACGCAACCCTCCTTTGGCGATGAAGTGGAGGCCGAGCATTAACAACGTCGCGTGTGGTGATGTGGCGAGCCGCGCACCCCTCCAGAAAGTGCTCTTTGAAGGCAAGGTCTGCTTCCGTGATAGCGACGAACAAGCCATCGTTCAATTCCAGAAGATCTAGCATGATACGCCGCAGGATCATGTTTTCATCGATGCACTCGATGGCGGATTCCTGATCCGTGACACAGTAGCGACCGCCGGAGTGGAGCAGGCAATGGTTGCGCCCTGTTGTGCCCGAGGCCACTTCGCTGCGTTCGATGATGGTGACGCGTAAGCCATGTATGGATTAGTTTGTTCATTTGCAATTAGCCGCTGCAACTGATGGTTACGTTTACGGTGTTTTGTGGGCCTTTGAAGGTGATGGTGCTCTGACCGCAGACGTTGTCGGGTATTTTGATAGTTACTTCCATATTTTGTTGGGCAGGCAGTTCAAAAGAAGCGGGGGAGACGGTGACGCTAGTGGGTGAGGTGTCGGTGGTCCAGGTGAGATTTCCTGAATTGGAGACGTTTTTGAGGGTGACGGTACAGTCCCAACCATTACCGTTGAAGTAAGAGCAGCCGTTAGAAATACCTTCAGTACGCGTCGTGTTGATATTTGTGGGGGTGACGCTGATTTGACCAGCGGAGGATGCAGGTAAGGGGTTACTGGGTCCTGAAAATGAGTTGATGAGATGGGATATAGCGCTGTAGAGGGGGACGGCGGCAACGAAGAAGAGTACGCCGACAACGAGGAGGGTGAGGAGGGTAGCGATAAGGCAGGTGGTGGTAGTGCGCCTTGAACCTTTACGGGTTGGTTGAGTTTGGATAGGGTAAGAGGCGCCTACAGGAGTGGGTGTGTAGTTTGGAAATTGATTGGTGTAGGTGGCAGGATGGGTCAGGGTGCTTGTGGGGGATAGGGAGGCGACGGGATTGGCGCCACTGAGAACGGCGATGAGTTGGTGGAGGGCGGCCTGGTATTGTGCTTCACCACCGCGGGCGTCGATATATTGTGTGCCACCCCAGCCGAGGGGGATGCAGTTGATCCATTGGGTGCCCGCGACCCAGAGCGGGTAAATGGGCAGGTGATGTACGTCGTGGGCCAGGCGAAGTTCATCCTTGACGTAGGGGGATTTGCGGGCTTCTTCGGAGGCAATGAGGATGACGGCGTGCGCTTTGCCGATGGCGTTACGCAAGGCGGTTTCCCAGTCGGGGGTGCCTGGTGTGAGGCCGGACTGGTCTATCCAGACGGTGATGCCGCTTCTTTGCAGGTCAGCGACGAGGCGCTGGACGAATGAGATGTTGGCGCGCGAGTAGGATATGAATACGTGTGTAGCGCGCGCTCGTGTTGTGCTCATTGGTTGCTCCTGTTGGTGCTCCAGGATGGGTGAGACGTGTCTATTTGAGAATAATAGCATATTTTTCCAAAGGTTGAACGCCGGGTGGTTGTGTTTTTGGGATAAGAAATTATTTTTTGGCGAGGGATACTATTTCAATGACGATGGCGGCGGCGAAGATGATGATGGCGGCGAAGATGTTCCAGCTGTGGAGTGAGAGGAGAATAAGGTTAAGGATGACGCAGAGGGAGAGCAGGGCACCCTGGCGCAGGGCGTGGCGGACGATGGTTCTGGAGAGGCGGGAGGAGAGGAAGCGCAGGCTGATGAGGTAGGCGATAGGGGCGAAGGTGCTGGTGATGGCGATTCCTATTAATACGAAGAAGGCGATGAAGGCCAGGATGGTGTGGGGGGGGATGAAGCGGGTGAAGAGGAGTAGCCCGCGCCAGAGGAATGGAGCGAGTAGTAAGAGGATGTAGAGTGTGGCGCGATTGGTTAATTTTAGCATTTTTTTGTTTGTAATTACCTCAATAAGTTGAAGGGTTTGTTGTTGTTGTTGAGGGGGGCTTCGCTGCGGCGGCGACTGTCCTGGGCTTCAGGGCTGAAGTATTGCTGCCACATGTCGGGTGCGTCTTTGCTTTCGCCGCCGTGACGGGTGAAGCGGGTGCGAACGCGGCAGATGATGGGGGTGTTGACGGCGGCTCCCGCGACAATGACCTGGCCTTTGGAGAGGGCAGGCAGGTTGTCGAGCAGGTCGCGGCCAACGCCTTCGATGGCGGCTGCGACACTCTTCTGGTCGATTTCGTTGACGATGCGCATGATGCACTGGGTCTGGCACTGGCTAAGGACGTCGGCGTTGAGCTTGCCGGGGCGCTGGCTGATGAGGCCGACGCCGATGCCGAATTTACGGCCTTCGGCCAGTACCTGTTTGAGAATGGAGGTCGAGACGACATCGGTGCCGCCAGGAGCGAAGTGGTGTGCCTCTTCCAGGAGCACGAAGACGGGATAGGGCAGGTAGGATTCGCCCGAGTGGGCTTTGCCTCGCTCGGTATCCATACGTGCTCTGTAGAGGCGGCGCAACAGTGAGGCGACGACGACCTGCTGGTCGCGCTCATCAATATCGTTGAGTTGCAGCACGGTACATTGACCCGGTTTGAATATTTCCGGCAGGTCCAGGTGCTGGATGTCATCAAAGGTAAAGCTGTTATCGAAACGGTCCGCGATACGCCACATGAGGGCATGAACAGTGCTCGAATCGTCTGCGCCCTCGCTGTCCTCTTCGCCTTTTTGTTTGGCGACAGATTTGATGGCTGTCTTCAGGTCCTCTGAGCCCCAGGGTGTGCCCCTTTTCGTTTCGTTCACCTTGCGCAATGCGCGGTTTAAGAGGTACTGCTGCTTTTCGGTCATTTCGGAGAGGAGGTGGCGCATATCGCCCATATTGAGGGAGGAGATACGCACCTTGACTTCATCGGGTTTGTAGACGCGGACCTGCGCACGATAACCGCTGCCACGCCCGTGGCCATCCTCGGAGAATTGTGCTGCGTTGGGGATCTCGGTCAGGGTACCATATTCACCGTGCGGATCGAGTATGAGGACGCAGGCTTTGTTATAGGGCTGCATGAGTTCCTCGATGATGACGCTGGCGAGGTAGCTTTTGCCTGCGCCTGTGCTGGCGATGATGGCGAGATGGGTGCTTACGAGGTCCTTGACAGAGAGGACGACAGGCACAGCATCGGGCGGGCGAGTCAGCAGCGAGCCGATGGTGGCTGAGCCGTTTTGTCCTGCTCGTTTGAGACTCAGAATGCTGGCCAGCATCTCGTCATCGGCAAGAAAAATCTGCTTGCCCGATTGCGGCGGAATCCAGGGGTTGATGAAGGAGCCGGTGGCTTGCTCGTAGTAGCCCATGATGGCGACATGCAATTCGAATAGCTCGTTGGTCAGTGAATCGTAGCCTACCATGGCGGCGACCTGAGCGGGTGAGATCTCTGGTTCCGCGAGGAAGGTGTCGGGATAGAGTCGCAAGGGCACACGCTTGATAATGCGGCCAAGCACGCGGCGCGAGAGGGTGGTGTTGCCATTTAAGCCTGGCTCTCCCAGTTCCGAGAGTTCGTAATAAACATATTCGCCGTTCTTGAGAACTTGCTCATCGTCGCGCGAGACAAAGGTATATTCGTGGGTGGTCTCGCCGGGTCCCTTGGTAATGCCAACAGGTCTGCGGGTTGGGTGCGAGGGAGAAGATGTGTTGTTCTTTGGGTCAATCATGTGTGGGTGCCTCCGTTAACCTGTTGTTTCTACTTTTAGTCGCCAGGCGAAGTTGCGTTTCACTATTGAGAGTAATGAGCTATTCTGTGGAAAGAGCCGTTCTAACTGGTCGATAATGCGCAGGGTGACCATGGGCAGCAGGCTGTTGCGCTGCGCGATGATGTGTGGGAGATAACCCATGTGCAGGTATGCTTTCTGACCATCGACGCCGGCGCGATCGGGGTCGCTGAAGAAATGGAAAGCGCGCACCTCCTCGTCGTCCATTATCTCGATTTCGCTGCCGAGTTCGAGCGAGAGCAAGGGAACGCCGTGCATGGTCGAGAGAATTTCGGCCTTGCCCTGGGAGGTTGTGCGCTGCTCGACCATGCCGAGGACCATGATGTAGATGAGGACGGCCTTCTCTGAGATGTAGTCGGGTGAGAAGAGTTCGACCTGTGTCTCGTTGGAGAGGCGCGGCCCCAGCGAGCCAAAGGCGGGATTGAGCAGGATGGTGTCGTAGATAACACCGATAGCGTAAGTGACGGGTTCCTGGCTTTTTCCGAGGGCGAGGTCCAGCCTGGCATAGGGATCGTCGGAGAGGCCAGAGCGGACGGCGACGCGTACGAAGCGGCCAAAGGCGTAGTCAGATGGGCCGGGTTCGACCTCAACTTCACGAGGGCCATAGATCTGGCAGACGTAGTTGATATGCGAGTCCGATTTGACGATTTTCCCAATGTACATTGGTTGTCCCTCTCAGTTTAAGGTGTGTTGGTGGGCGACCGTGACAGGGCGACCGTGAGGCCAGGGCGACCCGAGGGTCGCCCCTACGATGGACGAAGCACCCCACGTGGTGTGCCCTATTTGTTTAGATCGATTGTACCAGTACGTGAGGGGGGTTGCAAGGGGGTAGCCATTGGAGAGGGGAGTAGCTATTGCCGGGCCATGACTTCTTCACGCCGCCAGGTGTTTGCGCCTACCATGATAAGCAGCACATCAAGGGCAAAGATGGCAGCGACTACGGCGGCGAAAACCCAGAGCCCCCAGATTGAAACGAGGAACACCAGTCCAAGCAGGACAAACCAGAGTACCAACAATAGCAGGGAACTGTAATTCTGGGCCGACTGAAAGGTAGTCACACGCGAGGAGATCAGACTCGCCACGGTGGCGCCAAGGAGCGCAAGAGCTGGAATGACGAGCAGGATGAGTAAGGAAAGGCCCACTGGCAGCAAAGCTAACTTGTCAGGGCCATAGAGCAGCGCAATCTCGGCGAGGTAGACAAGGATACCGATGACCGAGTATGCCAGTGCTGGCAACACTGCTCCCAGCACTTTGCCCGCAAAGATGGCCGTGTTCGATGCCGGTGTCACTAAAAGAGGGGTGAGACATCCCCGCTCTTTATCTCCGGCAAAGACGCCGGAAGCAATGCCGATGGCGGGTGTCGAAGGCATCAGTCCTACAAACAGGAGGTAGAATGCCATGAACGTGCCGGCGAAGATCATTCCGCGAGGGGACAGAGGGCCTTGTAGCATAGGGCCAAGAGAAATCCATACCAGGACTGTCTGGAAGACCAGGAAGAACCCAGTCATCACGAGCGCTGAGCGTGTACGTATCGCTTCAACCATCTGTCGCCACGCAATCAACCAGGCGATACGCAGCGAACTCGCCTTTGTATACGTAGCATGTGTCAACGTGTTTTTTGTTTCAGCGCTCATGTTCTTACCTTTCCCTGTGGGCTGGCAAAGCATTCTTTGCTTCGTCAATCGATGACTGATTGTCTGTTTGTTGTTTGTCACTCACTCCCATGGCCGAGGCATAGACATCTTCCAGGCTG
This sequence comes from Chloroflexota bacterium, assembly GCA_005881495.1. The sequence goes on along the minus strand of VBHI01000082.1, from coordinate 3,077 downwards.
AGTGTTGCGCATTCTACAGAAATGACCTGGGCACCAGCCGTGATCAAGCGCGTCAGTACTTGCGGATTTACTACCTTTGGCTGAGCGGCGAAGTATTCTAATACCAGGGACGGATGGTGTCCATCCGACGAGTCAGACTGGACGGCATCGATGAAACGTGGTGAGTTTATGCCTGGGATCGTTTGCAGCGTTTCCAAAGGCAACGGGCAAGTATCAGCGAATTCCATGTGCACTCGTGTCTCACCGGTCGCCTGGTTGCGCAGTATAGTGGGCGTGTCACATGCCGCAATGCGCCCCTGCCGCATAATCGCTACCTGGTCAGCCAGTCGCTCGGCTTCATCCAGATCATGCGTACACAGAATGATACTCCTGCTCGAACGTTTCAAGCGAACGATCAATTCACGCACTGTCCTGGCCGCGATTGGATCAAGGCCGGAGGTTGGTTCATCAAGGAAGAGTACGGGAGGCTCATGGATGAGGGCACGCGCGAGGGCTACCTTCTGCTTCATGCCCTTGGAGAAGCCTACCATCTTTTCATGGCGATGCTTGTCTAATTCAAAAAGTTCCAGCAGGGTATCGATGCGATGGGTGCGTTCCGCGGGCGGTATGCCATAGATACTGCCAAAGTGATCAAGATACGCCGTTACTTTCATTTGCTCATAAAGCCCTGGCACGTCTGTCACCAGCCCGACGTGCGCTCTTACGGCGTCAGGTTGACGGTGGATATCATAGCCGGCGACAATGGCTTCCCCCTCCGTTGGTGCAAGCAAACCTGACAAAATACGCACAGTGGTGGTTTTGCCAGATCCATTTGGACCAAGCAAGGCCAGAATGGTGCCATCGGGAACTTGCAGGGAAAGTTGCGAGACCGCTGTAATGGTGCCAAAACGTCGCGTCAGGTTGTGAGCTTCGATCATATTCTGGTTCCTCCGTCTCCAACATCTCATTATAGAGATGGCGAGACTCGATCAAACACTTCATGAGCAAGTGCTGCTGATCTCTATTTGGATACAATCTGAATTCAAACGTTCTCACAGTTCTAGTTATCACAGATTAGACGGCATCTGTCAAGCGGTGCCGCCTGCGGACGGGTGGCGTTTCACCCCTATGGCTCAAGCCAGGGGCACTTACGCCGCTCTTATGGTAGACTATCGGGTGCAAGACGGTATGTTGTATAATACTTCAAAGTAATTCTCACTATTTTCTCTCAGATCGTTGCCCTACATTATTCGCACAAGGAGGTGAAACAGGGGGTTAAGCAAGGGACGAGAACATTGCATGTATTTTCCCAGAGTATCGACGAGCATTCTTCGTTTGTTTTGTTTTATTGATGGCGGATGTTCCCGCTTCATGGTATCTTGAATATCTGTCACGTCGATGTGACAAGAAGGAGACCTCTCATGGACATCAATTTACGCGAAGTCACAAGCTCAGCAGTTCTTGAGGAAAAAAAGAAACTCAAAAGAGAGTTTGGCTACCTCGACATGATCTTCTATACGCTCGCTGCACTCATCGGGCTGGATACCATTGGCGCCTTTTCTGCCAACGGGGCGCAAGCACTCACATGGCTGGTCATCTCCGCCATCACCTTTCTTGTACCCTATGCCTTGCTCACCGCGGAACTCGGCAGCACCTTTACGCAGGAAGGTGGCATGTACGTGTGGTGCAGATTGGCAGGGGGGCGCTTCTTTGGCGCCCTTGGTGCTATGATGTACTGGGTCTCCAACCCCCTCTGGCTTGGCGGAACGCTCGCGGTTAGCGCCATCGCTGCGATCAAGGCCTTCTGGTTCGGTAGCCTCAACTACCAATTTGGTGGAACCGCTGGGACCGATGCCGCTGTCGAAATACTCATTGCCCTCTTCTTCGTGTGGGGAACAATCTGGTGCGCCATCCTGTCCCTGCGTGTTGGGAAATACCTCTCTATCTTTGGCTCGTATCTCAAACTTGGCCTCCTGGCTGTCTTCGTGCTCCTGGCGATGCTCTACCTAATAGGCGGTCATTCCCATGGCGGGAGTCTCAACTTTGCCGATCTGATTCCTGCCCACTTCGGCATCGTTGTCAGTTTCATTATCCCCGTACTGATTTTCCAATGGCAAGGGTTTGAAGTGCAGAACGGCGCGGGCGAAGAGATGGTGAACCCGCAGCGCGATGTGCCGCGTTCGATCATCCGAGCGGGGGCCGTGGCAGTCGTTGCCTACGCCGCTTTCCTCATTACGATCCTGCTCGTGCTTCCCAAGGATCAACTTTCAAATGTAGGGAGCTTCTTAACTGCTTTCAAAGCTGTTGATGTTGTGCTGGGACCTCTCGCCACACCCGTGGGCTGGTTAGTTGCGCTGGCCTTCGCGCTCGCTCTGGCCTCTAGTGGTGGCACCTGGATCATGGGCGCTGACCGTACCTATGCAATTTCAGCGCTCGACCGCACTGCCCCCCTCATTTTTGGTCGCTTCAGTGCAAGGTATGGCACCCCTATCGCTGTCAACCTCATGTCTGGCATCATGGCGACAATCGCGATGGTGGCGGCGGTTTTAGTCACCAAATTTGCCTCCGGGAACATTACCACCCTTTTCGCCCTGGTGCTTGGTTTTGTCATCTCCACGGCAACGATCGCTTACCTGTTCATCTTCCCGTCGTTCCTGATCCTGCGTTACAAATATCCCAATGTGCCCCGCGTCTACAAGGTTCCTGGAGGGATGCCTGTTGCATGGATTGTAACGGTGCTGGCATTTGGATATGCGTTCGTCGCCGTATTCTTCATCCTCATTCCAAGCACAGTCCCCGGTTCAATTGGTCGGCTCACCTATGAACTTACCCAGTTTATCCCTTTGATTATCATTGTCTTGCTCACCATCGTCTTCTACATCATGGGGCACAATGATAAGCGTAATCAGGATGTGGTCGTTGAACTAGTTACTGGTGAATCAGAGGTTAGTGAAGTAGGTGGTGGCGCTGGTGAGTAGTCGGTAGACCCTCATTTTTTCCGGGCTTTGCAAACGCGGGTAGTGACTCTTGATAGGAGAGCTTAGGACCGCGGAACCGTTGCCCGTCGGTTCCAGTGCGATTATTTATGCATCTTTCTA
>VBHI01000297.1 GCA_005881495.1 Chloroflexota bacterium | reverse complement strand
CGGATTATTTAGTAAATGTGCATCATCGTAGGGCAAGGAAGCCCTTGTCGTTCAGTCAGTGCATCATGTGCTAGAGCTAGTATAGTCGACGAGCGTTGAAAAAAGCGTTTATCGAACTGACCCAGGAGACAGACGAGCGTTTGTTGAGAAATACGTATCTGTTGCACCACTTGACCCTGATAGTGCAGTGAGGGTGAACTTCCAATACCCAGAACGCGCACCCTTACTGTTTCAGGATGGCTGCGTCCGCCCATTGGAGATCATCGACAAAGATGAGCAGCGGTGCCCGTTCGGCAAAAGCTTGCAGCAGGCGCGCCAGCGCTCCCAAGAGGCGGGAGGAGGCAAAGGCCCCGTTAATGGTCGTTGGAGGCAGGTCGGGGTACCGCTCGCGAACTGCAGTTGCATCAGGCGCAAGGAGATGCCCTCGTTGGGATCACCATAGTATTCGGGGCTAAACATACGCTAAGGGGACTAAAGCCCCAGAACGTGCAAAAATTTGTTGCTAAATGCTTCTTGCTCTCGTAACTTTTCCGGCATAAGAGGTTGAAGCAGTGTCATCATGACATGTGAGAAGATCTTTCATCTCCCTGGGCGCTCTGCTGAACACGCTCTACAAGGGGCTCTATCTCTTAGAGTATGTTTAGCCCCGAATACTATGGTGACCCCAGTACGTGCCGTTTCTAGCGGCATACAGCTCTCCACGTCTGTTAAGCTCCTCTCGTTCCTGTTATGGCCGGTACACTCACTTTCCGCCGCTGATGCGGCGCACTATCTCGTTGCGCATCACGTGGGCTTTGGCTTGTCTGTACCTGCTGCAGGCAAGCGGAGCGCAGGCAACACCTGGTCCAGCTCTTCTCGACGCGGCTCCAACCAAGCCGGCAGCTCCAAACGGATACCCAGTTGCTCGACTGGCTCATCCACCGTGAAGCCTGGCGGATCGGTCGCGATCTCAAAGAGGATGCCTCCCGGTTCGCGAAAGTAAATCGAGTGGAAGTACTTGCGATCCAGCACCGGCGTAACATTGAGGTCGAGGCCAGCCAGCACCCCACGCCAGGCTTGTTGGCGTTCATCAGTGGGTGTTCGCCAAGCTACATGATGGACTGTTCCACCAGCCACATTCCCGCGCCGCAGTTCCGGAGCACAGCGCACATCCACATACGCTCCCGACCCTCCTTCATCGACTTCGTAGCGGAACACGTTGTTTTCCTGGCCGAGGAGACGAAAGCCCAAAGTGTCGGTCAAGAGCCTGGCCGTACGCTCGTAGCCATCCTCCGACAAGGTGACGGTGTGTATGCCCCGAATCGTATGTTCGGCAGGTACTGGTCCCTCTTTCCAGGCTGGACGCAGCTCGGCCTGAGGGTGAGCGACCAGTTCGAGGGCGAGCCCGTCTGGGTCTTGCAGGGAAAGCGCGGTTTCGTCAAAACGCGAGGTCGGTCCTGTAGGGGAGATTCCTCGTTGGCTCAGCCGCTCGATCCAATAGTCCAGTGATGACTGAGGAACGGAGAAGGACGTCACCGTCACTTGCCCTGTCCCCTGCCGTCCCTTTTGAGCTCCTGGCCAGGCAAAAAACGTCATGATGGTGCCAGGATGACCCAGCTCATCCCCATAATACAGGTGGTAGGAACTTGGGTCGTCAAAGTTGACCGTCAGTTTCACCAGCCGCAGACCCAGCACCCCGGTGTAGAAATCGACATTGCGCTGCGGGTCGCTGGCAATCGCCGTCACATGATGAATGCCGAGAAGTTCTTTACTCATAGTCTGTCTCCTTCAGTAGTGAACAGCAAGAAGAAGTTCTTGCGTTCCATCTCCAAACCTTCTTCCAAGGACATTTCAAAAGCTACCAGTTAGTATACGAGTATCTTTTTACCTGGCAACGAGCGCAACCATCATGCCTCGTACGAAATCAATCTCATCCTGGTTTACGGTATGGCCCATTCCAGGATACAGCCGCATTGTCACCTGTCCCCCTAAGCGCTGCAGTACTTGAGCTGAGAGCTGCACTCGCTCCTTGGGCACGTGGAAATCTACGTCGCTACAGCCAAGAAAGACGGGTGTACCTGCTAGCGAACCGGGATAGTCGCGTGGCGTCCCATCAGGGCCGATGAGCCCGCCGCTTAAGCCCGCTACACCACCATACCTTCGTGCGTTGCGCGCGACAAATTCTAACACAAGGCAAGCTCCTTGCGAAAAACCTACGAGCATGGTGCGTTCAAGTGGTATCTCCACCTGTGCAACTTGCGCAAGTACATTGGCAATGGCAGCCAGCCCGGATGAGAGACCGGGTTCATTCCTGGCAAGAGGCGCAAGGAAACTGTATGGATACCATGTATCGCCAGCAGCTTGTGGCGCAAGATAGGCAAAACCCGGTTGGTTCAATTCCACAGCTAATTCCAGAATATTTTCTGCCGTCGCCCCACGGCCATGCACCATGACTATGGCCGCTTGGGCCTGCTCCAGTGGCTCACCTGCCCTCAGAATTGGCTGACCCTGGTGTGGGCCCTTCACTTTGTTATAGCGTTCGGTCATGAGCTAGTTCCCTCTACTTCGAGAGTATATCCTCTTGCGCTTTATGCATTTCCTTCACTCATCGATATGCTCCATACTCTACTGAGACAGCAGGTGCGCTCCCGGGCCTCATGCGTTCAAGTGTTTGCGGACCCAGCTTGCGCATGTACTCGGCGTGATCAGCAATGCTGTAGACCCACTCGTTCAGCCAGGCTTGCACCTGGTCAGGATCGCGAGAGAGCATACACTTAGCCTATTTCCAGCTCGACTTCGCCTTCTTTCTCCTTTGTCGATGCTGACTTCGCTTCCTCTGCTTTTGGTAGCTCGGCACCTGTCAGGGAATATGTAATGGATCAATGAATAAACGGGAAGGAATGCGCTAGCGCCCATGAAAACGAGCTGCCCTCCGCTCTAAAAAAGACTGCAAGCCTTCCTGTGCATGAGGCACAGTATGCGGAGAGCAGGGGAATTCCTGGTTTGCCTGCGACTGAACTGAGGAAGACAAAATGCTCCTCCTCGTGCCAGTTTTCGCCAGAAGTTACTACTTACGACTACGTTGGAGTGATACGTACCCAGGATTACTGCTTGCGATCACGCACCGCCCTCGTACTTGAACGAGAGCTCCACCTTCACACGGTAGTTAAGAGGCTTCCCAGGCTCGATGTGGATGTCTTGCTCGACAATGCGGGCAACCCGAAGGTCCCGCAAGGTCTGTGAAGCCCTCTCGACGGCGGTCGCGGCCGCCTTTTCCCACGACACATTGCTGGTTCCCACCAGCGCGATCACCTTGTACACATTTTCTGCCATGTTGCTCTCCTTTCCTGGTCAATCGTCATCCACGCAGAAACCCCCAGTTCCTGTCCCACAAAGTGCGTGATGGTGCTTAAACTGTAGCCGCTGATAGCCATGTGCGCCCTCCTACTCCACTTTGCCTAGACAAACGCGCTGAAACCGGTGATGGCCTTGCCCACAATGAGCGTGTTCATTTCGCGGGTGCCTTCATAAGAGTAAATCGCTTCGGCATCGGCCACGAAACGCCCCACCTGGTGTTCGAGCAGGATGCCGTTGCCACCCATCAGTTCGCGCGCATAGCCCACCGCCTCGCGCATCTTCACGGTGCAGAAAGCCTTGGCCAGGGAGGCGTGCTCGTCCCTCATGATCCCGGCATCTTGCATTTGCGACAGGCGCAGGGCCAGGCACTGGCAGGCCGTGATGTTGCCG
>VBHI01000296.1 GCA_005881495.1 Chloroflexota bacterium | reverse complement strand
ATCTTGATCGCTTAAGCCTGGTTGGGAACTATGAAATCAATGTCGCGGTCTATAGTACAGCGTTTGCCGGCCAGATGTCCGCGCTCTTCGCAGAAGATACAGCCGAGAGGTTTGAGTTGACCATGGAGCAGTGGAAGAGTCGACCGTGGTATAACAAGGTGAGTGAGCGCATCCTGGCTCCCCTGCATTTCCTGATGTGAGGCACCGCTTCCCTCATAGGAACATCTTTGATGAACTGCAGTGAGTGCTCATGGAGGACCGATGTGACAACCAACCAGCAAGTGATTTCATCCGAGTGGGCGCCTCTTCAGATCGCTGTTTTCCGCGCGATCTGGTTCGCCTCCCTGGCGGCCAATATCGGGACGTGGTTTCAAAATGTGGGGGGCGTGTGGCTCATGACGAGGTTTACTGCGTCTCCTCTCTTGATCGCACTCATGCAGACGGCGACGACCTTGCCCGTTTTTCTCGTGGGCTTCCCTGCCGGGGCGCTCGCCGATATCATGAACCGCCGCCACCTGCTTCGCTCATGAACCCACCCCTGCTGCTCGGCTTCACCTTTGTGCTCGGCCTTGGCGCGATCTTAGGGAATCCGGCCTGGCAAGCGATCAACACGGAACTCGTTCCCGCCGATGAACTGCCCGCTGCGGTCACGTTGAGCAGCGTCTCTTACAATCTCGCGCGCGCTGTGGGCCCGGCATTGGCAGGACTCATTATCGCGGTAGCTGGACCTGCCGCAGTGTTCCTGCTCAACGCCATCGCCTTCCTGTATGTGGTTGTTGTGCTCTTTCACTGGCACCCAGCGCCCCACAGAGCGGTTTTGCCCGCCGAGCGCCTGATCGGTGCGATGAGGACAGGAGCCCGCTTTGTGCAAAACTCACCGGAGATGCAGACTGTGCTGATACGCACCTTCTGCTTTATCTTTTTCATCAGCGGGCTATGGGCGCTGCTTCCGGTGATCGTCAAGCAGGACCTGCGCCTTGGTGCGGCTGGGTACGGACTGCTGCTCGGCTGCATCGGTGTGGGCGCGGTGCTGGATTCTGCCGTGCTGCCACAGATCCAGCACAGAATTCCCGTCGTCGATCCTAGGTGATAGTATCCACCGTCGTGCTGGCCCTGGTGATGATCGCGCTCGGCTACCTGCGTAACCTGCCTCTGCTCTGCCTGATCGCCGCAATTGGTGGAATTGCCTGGATTATGCTGGTATCCTGCTTCAACGTTGCCACACAGGAGGCTTCGCCCACCTGGGTGCGTGCGCGGGCGCTGGGTGCGTGCGCGGGCGCTGGGTGCCTACCTGGTCGTCTACCAGGGCGGGACCGCCATCGGCAGCCTGCTCTGGGGTGCGCTTGCGGCTCTGCTGGGAGACCCGCTGGCGATCTTGCTGGCAGCTCTCGGGGCAGTCTTGGGGCTGGCTGCGGGACTGCGCTGGCACTTAGCGGACAGCGAAAAGCAGGATCTGAGACCCTGGCACGTCACAGTGCCCAGATTGCTCATCGAACCTCGCCTGCAAGAGGGTCCCGTCATGGTGCAGACCGAGTACTGCATCGACCCGCAGCGGACCGAGGACTTTCTCCGCGCCATGCACGAGGTGCGCCGCATGCGCGAACGAGACGGCGCCTTCGGCTGGTTCGTTGCCCGCGACCCGGCAAGTGAAGAGCGCCACGTCGAGGCGTTTATGGCCGAGTCGTGGCTGGACTATCTGCGGCAGCTCGATCGCATGACCAACGCCGATCATGCCACCCTAGACTATGCTCGCTCATTTCACCTGGGCAGCGCGCCTCCCACCGTCACACCTCTGATCGGGGAGCGCCCAAACTGGCAAGGTGATCCAGATAAAGTGGGATAGGCGAATGGCTGCATTGCTCCACTAACAATCATACCTGTAGGTTCGTTATCCCTCAGCTCATCCCTCTCGAAAGCCTTCTGTCTTAGCAGGAAGGCCTCAAAAGATCAGGTATTTTTTCCTGGAAACCTCCAATTTGAGGGCATCCACCAGTCTGAATTGAATTGCGGCTGTGATCCGACTTTATCCTTATTTTTGCTTTGCTGGAACAAAATGCATACAAAATCCGAAAAGGACCATATTTTGCACTAGAGCCGAGAACATCATATTATGGATATCGTCGCATTGAAGGCACAGCAGCCTGGGTGGAGTTCGAATAAATGCGGTTCTACCATTCCCCTGGACCAAGTGGTAAACATATCCCTTCGGTCCGCATTTGAAAGCAGAGAACACTGTTCGTTTGTACTTTAAACACCACCACACTTGAAACACCACCACACTTGGCCATGGGATAAGAAGCATCGTCCATGGTGGAAGAAGATGAACAAGCAGCTTTTCGTCCATGGGCTCTTCATTTCTCCTCTCTCTGGCAGACGTGGTCTACTGCTCCCCCGACAAAAATTCTATCAAACTTTGCAACCCCACTTGAGTAGAAGCCATAGAATTTGTCAAGCCCCTCGTAAAAGATATTCCGTCCACTCGTGCGGTGAAAAGGCCGTGATGTCTCTCAAGCACACAACGTTTGCCCTGGCCTCTGGACAACGTCCAGAGGTTTTGCTCCCTCACCTGGTTGGGGTGGGGGGCGCTGTGGGTGCAGGGAACTAGCCGCGCGGCTAGTTCCCTGCACCCACAGCCACTTTCCCCGGATCGTAGCACTCCTCCGTCTGGATCAGATGGACGGCGATAATCAACATTTTGCGCATCACTGCTACCACCGCCATGCCCTTTTTCATCCCACGAGCTAGCAGACGCTGGTAATAGGCTCCAAAGGGAGACGCTGCCAGATGAATGCTGCGTAACGCGGCCAGGTAGAGGATGCGGCGCACTCTGCCACTGCCGTGTTTGGACAGCTTGGTCTGCCCTTTCCACTTGCCGCTCTGTTTGACCTGCAGATCCAGACCGACATAGGCTACCACTTGGTTGATGCGTGTGAAGCGAGTGAGATCTCCCAATTCTGCCCGCAGCACCGCGACCGTCGTCGGCCCAAATTCTGGGACGCCCAGCAAGCCGGTGGCCTTGGGGTCCTGGCCCAGCAACTGGTCGATCTCGCGCTGCAGGTGCTCCAGATTTGCTTGCGTATGTTCCAATTGATCGCAGAGAATGCGCAGGCTACTCGAGCGAGCGGCGATGGCCAACCCACTGCTGATCGACGCTTTAGCCAAACGTACCAACGCTTCGGCAGTCGCACGTCCATAATGGCGCGGCGCCAGTTCATGCAAGCACTTGCTAAGGGTCTCCACCTCTGTCTGCGCGATGGCCTGTGCGCTTGGATACCGCTTGAGGACCGCCAGAGCCGTAGGCCGCGTCGGATCAACAAAGACCTGTGTGAATTCGGGGAACAGGACCGCCAGCAGGGCGTGGATCTCATTTTTGTAGCGCACCACGTCATCACTGAGTTGGTGCTGTAATCGCATCAGTTCGCGGTAGGTAGCTACCTGCTCACTGGGCACGTAGCCAAAGCGTGCTTCTCCGCTGAGGAGTGCTCGCGCAATGGTCGTGGCATCCAGCTGGTCCGTTTTCGCTCGCATGCCGCGTTGCTTCGCGAAGGCATGCATCTGAGCCGGATGTAACAGACAGACCTGGTAGCCACGCTTGAGCAGGGCCTGCAGCAGATTCTCTCCATAACGCGAGGTGGCTTCCAGTCCCACCAGGATCTGCTTGGGAGCTACCCCTAATCCCTCGAGTCGCTCAAAGAGCCAGTCGAGCCCTTGAACCGTATTGGCAAACGGGGTCGGTTTGATGACCTGACGTTTGTCCATTGTCAAACAAGCCATGGTACACGCTTGACTGCCGATATCGATCCCCACCACATGGGTCGTCTCGACCGGCTCAGGCGTCGGGGAGGAAGATCCAGACATGATCATTACTCTCTCTCATAGCTGCGGTTCTCCTGCTCACCGCTGAGAACCTACAGAGACGTCTCAACGGGGAAGACCGCCCAGTCAGGACGAGCGAGAACTCATCGTGGATCGGCAGTCCTCCCGGCTCGTGCCGGGTGCTGCAACAAGCCCCATAGTCGCTTGCAGTCCTGATGGACGGGGAGCAGTCTACTCAAGGCGGTCGCTGTCTGTTTCCAAACGCGCCGCATGTTACTACCTAGTGGGTCAGTTGCCAAGTCCTGTCGTGTTGCCTGCCGGTTTGTAGAAGTGAACGGACCGGATGCGCCGAGGAAGGATATAGCTGGTAGTGGCCCCTGAACCCCCCAGTCGATGCCGCCTGGCATAGGCGCGGTCGCGACGGGCATGCCGCTTGCCACCCCACACAAATGGGGTAGGATGGCGATTCCAGGCGTCAATGGTGTCGCGGAACCAGTCTTTGAGGATCTCCACGTCATAGACATGCTGACCCGCCAGCGCCCGTGCTTTGATGATGCGCTGCACCGATTCGGCCATGTTGAGCCAGGAGCCAGCATTGGGCGTCGAGAGCAGCAGGATGCCGTGCTCGGCACACCACTGCACGATACTGTAG
>VBHI01000197.1 GCA_005881495.1 Chloroflexota bacterium | reverse complement strand
CAGTTTGAATTGCTGACGTACCTGGTGCGTAACCGGGGGACGGTGTTGACTCGTGATCAGTTGCTCCACAACGTGTGGGGCTACGATTACGCTGGAGATACCCGTACCGTCGATGTACATGTGCGCTGGCTGCGTGAGAAGTTGGAGGAGGACCCCGCGAATCCCCACCTGATTCAGACTGTGCGCGGTGTAGGGTATTGCTTTCGATGGTAAACGTTTCTCGAAGAGTTGGAGCAGAGCAATGATGCCCCAATTCTTTTTATTTTGTCCTGCGGTGTTTCCCTTTTGATAAAGTTCGTTAACGTACGTTCTTTCTAATTGATGATTGCTAATTGATGATTGAGTGATACAATAGAAATAGGTAACCAACAGTGGGACCCTGGTACGGGAGAAAAAACGATGCCATTTCTGGGAATAGATATCATACCGGTCGCAATGACCATCTTCTGGATATGGATGCTTATCGACTGCATCACGAATAACAACCTCAGAGGCGGAAGCAAGATATTCTGGCTGCTGATGATTTTCTTTACCCACTTTTTCGGTGCGCTGGTTTACTTCTTATTGCGGTGCACACAAAAGAACCCGATTACTGCGTTTACCTACTACTACCACCAGATCAGCACATTTATCAAGCAAGGCGCGGCACAGCCGGCACCACCACCTCGTGTGTACCCTTACCGTGAGTATCAACAGGGATACCAGGAACAACAGCCGCCACAATATCAGCCGCCAGAACAGCAGGTACAACCGGTACAATACCAGCAGCAAGAGCCTCCGCTTACTACTCCACCCAAAGCTGAGTATGATGAGCAACTGACCATTACATATCCAGAGATGCCGCAGCAGAAATAGTGGGGAGTGAACATCTCAAGCCCCTGACGACGTCGTCGCATGTGGTATCATGGGAATGACTCGTGTATTATCGTTCTTCCCTCGAAAAGGAGCCAAACTTGTCGCGCTTAACCTCGCAACTGACACTTGCCCCAGATGCCGCTATTGATTTACATATGCATACTACCTACAGCGATGGTCGCTGGCCAGCACAACAGCTAATTGATTACCTTGTCAACGAAGGTTATGACCTCGTTTCGGTGACCGACCACGATCGCGTTGATATGGTTGCCAGTATCCAGGATCTTGCTGCCGAGAAGAACTTGCCCGTTCTTGCCGGGGTGGAAATGAGTACTCAATGGAAGGACAAGATGGGGCATATGCTCTGTTATGGTTTTGACCCAGAAGATAATTATTTACGCGATATCACCGGGGCTGTCGTGCGTTTGCAACTGGAAAATACCTACGAGGTGCATGATGAACTCTTGCGCCGTGGGTATGCCTTTCCTCGCGAGGAGGAAGTGTTAGCCGAGAATGGCGGCAAATTACGGAGACCCGTGGATAATGGCCGGCTTTTACGTGAACATGGATATGTTACCGACTGGCAAACCGCGATGAAGATAATACGCGAGGCGGGTTTCCGCTCCATTATGGCTGATATGGAGGAAACGGTGGAGGCAGCGCACCGCAGTGGGGCTGTTTGCCTGATAGCTCATCCCGGCCGCCGCGAACAGAGCTTCACGTTTTATGATATTGACTTGCTTGATGAGCTGCGCGCCGAGATACCAATTGACGGCATCGAGGTCTACCACCCCTACCATAGTCCTGAAATCGTGAAAGCTTACCTTGAATATGTACACAAGCATCACTTGCTGCTGAGCACTGGCTCTGACTCGCATTGTATACCTGGGCGTATGCCTGTGAAACATCGTGCTGAGATCAGCCAGGAATTGCTTGAGCGAGTGGGCATTCACGTGAAATAGCAGTGAATTGGATAGAGACAACAAATGGACTTTCTTGAGGATCACTCCACCCGGGTTGGAGAAATTGGTGATGGGCCTGCCTTGTTCGGCCAGGAGCATACTATCGTGCCAGATGGGGGCGGCACCGTCGACGCCCGTTACGTTCACCATGGGTGAGTTGTCATTGTTGCCGGCCCAGACGCCCATGACGTAGTCTGTTGTATAGCCGACCGTCCAGTTATCTTTGAAGTCGCTGGATGTACCAGTCTTGACGGCGGCGGGACGGACGATGCCGCGATGCCCTGCGTAGCACTGTTGACGAGTGTGGGAATAGAGTTGCAGGACATTGCAATCAAAGAACTCGTAGAGGCGCGATTTGTTGTCACTGAGTACATTCGTCATGATGAAGGCGACTTGTTTGCTGATGACACGCCTGCCTACCGGGACGAAATGATAGATCAGATGCCCTTGCGTATCCGTCACCGTATCGATGGCATGTGGAGTAACTCGTACACCGCCATTGGCGAAAACGCCGAAGGCAGAGGTCTGGTCGAGCAAGTGAATACCGAGGGTTCCAAGCACCATTGTGTAATTGGGCGATCCATTATAGCTAGTGATGCCCATGGCTTGCGCGGTATGCAGGGCGTTGTCCACGCCAACTCTCGTGAGCAGCTTTACCGCTGGCACGTTAAATGAATTCTGCAAGGCATAGCGGAATGAAACCAGGCCGTGAAAGCGGTGATCGTAGTTGCTTGGAGAATAAGCGGGCAGGCCGCAGCACATTCGTATAGTCAGCGGGGTATCGAACACTGGCATACCAGGACTGATGCCTTTGGCGAAGGCTGTCGCGTAAATGTACGGCTTGAACGATGAACCCGGTTGACGGTAGCCCTGGGTTGCGACATCGTAGGCCCCATAGTGCGGATTATTGGGGTCAATGTTGCCGAGCAGCGTGCGAATGTCACCGTTGTGAAAGTCGATCATGACGACGGCTGCGTTGGACATGTGGTGTGCTGCAGCCAATTTGGCGATGTGCTTCCGCGCAATCTTCAATATCTTATTCTGGAGTGGCAAATCGAGGGTTGTTGAGACGACCAGGCCAGAGCGGGAAAGATCAGTGAGTTTCACATTCAATGCCTGTGCCAATTCGTTCAGTGCATAGCTGGTGAAATGGGGCGCCAGGTTGTTGTGAATGATGCCATGATGCAGGAAATGGGGCTTTTGTGTTTCGGCAAGCGCGGCCCGTTCCTGGATGGGAGTGATATAGCCCTGAAGGCGCATTTCTAGAAGGACGGCCTTTGTGCGCATTAACGAGGCCTGGGGATGTAAAAATGGGTCACGCAGGCTGGGATTGCTGGGAATACCGGCGAGCATTGCTGCCTGTGCAATATCGAACTGCGCTGCGGCGCTTGTTGTGGGTGTATCTTGTAAGTTGAAATAGACGAATGCCGCTGCCTCGGCTCCGTATGCTTGCTCACCATAATAAATGGTGTTCAGGTACATCGAGAGTATCTGTTCCTTGGTAAAACGCCGTGTGATATCTGGTGCAAGGATGAGCTCCTGCAGTTTGCGTATGGCGGTATCCTGGTCGCCGACGACGGCGTTTTTGATGAGTTGTTGGGTGATAGTGCTGCCACCGGAAACAATATGCCCGTGAGTCAGGTTGTCCAGTGTCGCACGAACAATGCCGGTGATATCATAGCCTGAATTCGTCCAGAAGGTCTGGTCTTCGATGGCAATCTCAGCATGAATGAGATTGGGGGAGATTTTTGAAAGCGGCACAGTCGTTTGTAGCCCTTGATCGACCGCCTGGTAAATGGAAGTACCATGTTTGTCGTACATCTTCAGGCTGTCTTTGGGCAGGATGTCGGGCAGGGTAATGACTTGCTGGTGGAAGCGGGTCTGGGTTGCATTAACAGCCGCTGTGAAGCCCACCACGAGACTGGCGAAAACGACGATGGCGGCCAATACACCTAAGGCCATGGGCAGCATCGTCCACTGTGTACCTATACGATCGATAACAAGATATTGCAGGTATGTGCGATGCAGCTTTTTGCGCTTGATATGACGCTTTGTGCGCCATCCCCTCGGATTTGGATTCAGATGAGGAGCAGGATAATAGACGCCTCGAGTATTATTTATGGGGCGCTCGTCGAGTCTTTGTGCTGCCGCTGCACGACTACGCTCAGGAAGTTTCGCGGGTATCCTTGGATGATCATTGTTCTGCATATGTATCCCCCTTTTTTACTTTCCACCTCAACCCCTAGCACAGAATCAATAGTGAAACGGAGTCGAAGACCAGGAATAACAGTATGAGACAAATGGGTCGCATACAATAGACATTAAAAAGAAAGAAACGATAATATAGATGAGTTATAGTTTATGAAATATTTATTCAGGCGTTCTATAAACTGAGCAAGATATTGCCGTCGATGTTGTTAAGATGGCCAAACGTGTGATGTAACAGCAGCTTTATGTCATTTCTGCTGCTACAGCGACATGTTCCTCTTATTGAAACGTTTGTTGTTTGATGAGAGTAACGAATTTGGCGAAGAATGAAAGGCCGTTCCCCTGAGTACATTGTAACAAAAATCTATATAGAATGCAAATTTACCACCAGCCGTCGACAGGTTGTCCAGGTGGCGGTGGATTGAAGGCGAAACTAAAGACGCTAGGGCAATAAGGATGTGCCGCCGATGGGCTCCTACCAGGTTCAAGGGTAGGTGTAGGTGTAAGTGTAGGTGTGTCGGGACCCAGTGTTGGGACAGGCGTTGGTTGTGCAAAGTTTGGGATCATGCCGGGGATGAACCAATCGGTTGTTGATACACCGTCGGGGTAGGTGAGGGTTGCCTGTTGTAGTCCGCCCGGGTTGGTAAAGTCGCGGATGGGGTGTCCCTTTTCGGCAACAAGCATCGAGTCGTGCCAGATGGGGGCGGCACCCTGCACGCCAGTCACGTTGTACATCGGCGAATTGTCGTCGTTGCCCGCCCAAACGCCCATGACGTAGTCCGTGGTGTAGCCAACGGTCCAGTTATCGCGGAAATTCTGCGTGGTGCCTGTCTTAGCGGCAGCGGGTCGCACGATGCCACGATCGCCATTGTAGCAATTATCCTGAGATTTAGAGTAGAGTTGCAGCACATTGCAATCAAAAAATTCAGGGATGCGGGCGGTGTTATCGCTCAAGACGTTGGTCATCATATAGGCTAATTGCGGGCTGATGACGCGCTTGCCCTGATCGATCTGATGCTGGTAGATGACTTTGTGACTGGCGGCTGAAACCACTTTGCTCACGGCATAATAGCCAACGTGTACACCACCATTGGCGAACGTGCCCATTGCCGAGGTGTGGTCGATGAGGCGGATGCCAAGTCCACCCAGCACAAGCGAGTAGCCGGGAGTCCCTTCGTAAGAGGTAATGCCCATATCTTTCGCGGTCTGCATGGCTGCGCTGATGCCTACATGCTTTAAAACCCGCACCGCTGGCACATTGAGGGAGTTCTGGAGCGCGCAGCGCATGGTCATATGCCCATGAAAGCTCAGGTCATAGTTTGTCGGTGAATAGAAAGCCGGAGATCCGCCGGGGTTCGCGATGGTCGTAGGGGCATCGTCAATGGCCTGGGCCGGCGATGCCCCTTGCTTGAAGGCTGTAACATAAACGTAGGGTTTGAACGATGAACCTGGCTGGCGGTACCCCTGCGTCGCGACATCG
>VBHI01000081.1 GCA_005881495.1 Chloroflexota bacterium | reverse complement strand
CCAAATATTCGATTGACGTTGTCTCCGAAATGATCGGGGTTTCTCCACAGATGTTGCGTCGCTATGAAGAAGCCGGATTGGTGGAGCCAATGCGGCAGACGGGGAAGAATCGCCTCTATTCTGATCAGGATGTCGCAACGCTTGAAGAGATCGCCGAATTGGCCGATCAAGGCGTCAATGCTGTCGGAATTCATCATATTCTCCAGATGCACCAGCAAATCCATCTCCTGCGCCAGGAGGTCAAAGAGGCCCGAGAGGGGAAAGAAGGGAACGAGGATCGGAGCATCCTCAAGAAGGATGTTCCCGACGAGCACAATGAGGCACACACATAACTTCTTGAGCAAGACGCTGTGCTAGTTGCTTCTTATGAAAATAGCCAAGAAGCAAGCAGGCAACAAGAGGATTACATTTTCATCCCCATGTGTGTCGCCGCGGCGACATGGCAATTCCTTCTGGGAACTCTTCCTGCGCCCCTCTCATGAGCCCGCAATTTGTTAGAAATATGCTAGAAATATGCTAGAAATATGTTAGAAATATGCTTTCTTCATATGATATCACTTGACAAATTTTAGAAGATAATATATATATTATTTGGAATAAGTAAGTGGTTTCTGGTGTTGGAGAGAAGTGGAGGGAGGAGTGACCGCACCGGGAACTTCCCCTTCCTCCAACAGTGACAGTTGAGTTGTTTTACAAAGGAGGTGTCTGTATGACTACTCTCATGCGCTATGATCCCTTCCGCGAAGCGCTCAGCTTGCGCAACGCGATGGATCAACTCTTTGCACAGAGCTTCGTGCGCCCGAACTGGGGCAGCAGTACTAGTGCCGGTCGGGGCGTCACGATGGATGTCTTGGAGACCGAGCAGGGCTATCAGGTTCGTGTGGGGCTGCCAGGAGTGAAGCCTGAAGACCTTGATCTCTCTGTGCAACAGAACACCCTGACCATCAAAGGCCAGTTCCGATCCTCGGTCAAGCCGGACCAGCAGGTCAACTGGTTGGTCCAGGAAATCAGCGAAGGCTCGTTTGAGCGCAGCATCACCTTCCCCAAACCCATTGATGCTGACAAGATCGACACCAGCTTCGAGCAGGGTGTCCTCAGCATCACGGTGCCGCTCAGCGAGGCCAGCCGTCCGAAAAAGATCAGCATCACGGGCGGTCAACCCAAACAGGTGACCGTCGAAGCTGGCAAGCAATAGCTGCCCGCGTGAGCCAGGAGCAGGTCGCTTGACCTGACCTGCTCCTGGTCCCTCTTCCATGGCATGGCAATGGACCGACGGACGTGGACCGTGAGCAGGGTCGGAGTCGCACATGGGAGCACGCGCTCGCTATCAGGACGAGCGTGCCGAATGAGAACTCCTCGTGAAAGGAGTTCTACCGAGCGGCGGGTGCAGCCCCTTTCCCAGCGGTGGCGTGGTCTCCCTGTGCACTCCTTGCCGGACGGACCTGGAGGTGAGCATCTCCAGTGTGTCTTGTCATGAGAAGGTCGATGAATGAGGAGCGATCAGTGGTAGGCATCACAAGGCGTCTTTTTAGAACAAAAGAACGGTAATCAACCGGATTAAGTGTGAAAGGAGGATAGAACTATGATGATCACGATTGGACTTTTGCTTTTGCGTCTGACCGTTGGACTCATCTTTCTCTTGCATGGAGCGCAGAAGCTCTTTAGCGTCTTCGGTGGACACGGCCTGGCCGCAACGACGCAGCTCATAAACACGCTAGGGTTACATCCGGCGAAGTGGTGGGCCACTATCGCCGCCTGGGGAGAGTTTGTAGGCGGGCTGCTCCTGGTGCTGGGGTTGTTCTCGCCACTGGCGGCGCTGTTGATCGTGGCTGTGATGCTGGTAGCCATCCTGAAAGTGCACGCCGGCAAGGGCTTCTGGAACAGCCAGGGGGGTTATGAGTATAACCTGGTCTTGATCGCTCTCGCCACGGTGCTCGGACTCGTTGGTGCCGGGGCCTTCTCCCTGGATGCGCTGTTAGGTCTAAGCGTGCTGAGCCCCACCCTCTTCTTGCTGGGCCTGCCGCTTCTGATCCTCTTGGGAGTGCTGGTACACCAGCCCACCAGTGCCTGGTTCCAGAAGCGATGGCACTCGTCACACGCCTAGTGCTGCATTCCTCAATGGTATGAATAAAATGCTGAATCAAGGTCTAGAGCCTAAGCAAGTATGTTCTACCCTGAGATCCCTCACGCGGGAATGAGAACATCAATGAGGAACGGAGTACGAACAACGAGCAGATCATGCTCGCATGTCTCTGGACAACCAAACCGAAGGAGGATTTCTATGAACGTGAGCAGCAGTGAGCAGCGATTCGATACGGTGGTGATCGGCGGCGGACAGTCCGGCCTGGTGGTCGGCTATTACCTGGCCAGGCAAGGTCGAGAGTTCGTGATCCTGGACGCCAATGACCGCATCGGCGCGAGCTGGCGCAAGCGTTGGGATTCGCTGAGGCTGTTCACTCCGGCCAGGTATAGCAGCCTACCAGGGATGCCCTTCCCCGCGCCGACTGGGGCATTTCTTAGCAAAGATGAAGTAGCCGACTACCTGGAGGCATACGCCCACCGCTTCCACCTGCACGTCCGGCTGGGCACCGTGGTGGACACGCTCAGCAGGAAGGGAGATCGCTACCTCCTGACCACGGGTGATCATCGACTTGAAGCCGACAATGTCGTGGTGGCAACAGGTGCCTTCCAGCATCCGAAGGTCCCCGCCTTTGCCGGTCTGCTTGACCCGGCGATCGCACAGGTCCATTCGAACGAGTACCACAATCCCACTCAGCTCCAGCAGGGGAATGTCCTGATCGTCGGAGCAGGCAATTCGGGAGCAGAGATCGCGTTGGAGGTGGCGCAGACCCAGCGTACCTGGCTTGCGGGTCGCGACACGGGCCATCTCCCGAAAACCTACCCGCCGATCATCCAGGAGCTCTATTGGTGGCTCATTCACCAGGCGCTCAACACAGATAACACGCTTGGTCGCCGTTTCAAGGAACTGACCGGCAAGAAAGGCGCGCCACTAGTTGGGATCTCCCAGAGGGACTTCGAGCGCGCCGGGGTGGAACGCGTCCCCCGCGTAGTGGGCGTGCAAGATGGGAAACCGGTGCTCCAGGATGGGCGCGTCCTGGATGTGGCAAACGTGATTTGGTGTACGGGGTTTGTGCCTGACTTCCGCTGGATTGACCTGCCGGTGTTTGGAAGCGATGGGTACCCAATTCACTACCGAGGAGTGGTGGAGGGCGAACCCGGGCTGTACTTTCTTGGGTTGCCGTTCCAGTATACGCTGACCTCTTCCTTGATCGGTGGCGTGGGAAGAGATGCCCACTATATCGCCGAGCAGATCGCGGCGCGATCACCTGCGCATGTAGGGCACGCTGAGCCTGCTGCGGAATCACTGGTCTAGAGACTGCAAGCAGAGAACCGTCGAGAAGGAAGCGTCTCGTTCGACCACCTGCAAAGCTCTCTTCAGGAGAAGCAGTTCTCCTGAAGAGAGGCTACTACGACATGTGGTCGAGGTGTGACAGTCTTTGCGTACATGGCATCAGAAATGCAACAGCGGACGAGAAGGAGTTCGATACTATGACGCAAACATCACCGGTTATTCCAAAAGCAGCAGTTCGTGGCACGGCCTCCGGCGTGCTCTTTCTGTCTTTTTTCGGCGCGTTCTGGGCATGTCTGGGATTCGTCAGTCTGGAGGGCTGGGAAATTCCCTGGCTTTTGATCATCGCTATTCTTGTGAGTGTGGCGCTGTGTGTTGGAGGCTTCTCATTAAGACGCGCTGCTGGTCAGTTAACCGATCAGGTTACAGCGGAAAATGCACACTACTGGAAACGCGCGGGACGCTGGTTTACCATTGTTTTTGCGACCCAAGGTATTGCCATAGGTGTGACAAGCGCTATTTGCGGTGCTACCGGTCACTATGAACTCATTCTTCCCCTGACGGCTCTCATTGTCGGCGTGCATTTCCTTCCGCTAGCGCCACTCTTCCGCGTGAAGTCCTACTATATTACAGGTACGCTGCTCTGCGTGCTCTCAGTGATTACGCTGTTGACTGTCCCCTCAAAGGTAACGCTACATGGTCAGCAAATCCTCCTCTGGTGGGTGATCGTTGGTTTTGGCTCAGCTTTGATTCTCTGGACGACCGGGTTAAGCCTGTTGCTGGCTGGCAGGCGGCTACTGCGGGTTTACGCCAGCGCGCGCAACAGATGAGTGTGCAGAACAGCCTGGCATAGCTTTAAGGAGATGGAGCATCAGAAGGCAGATAACGTTTCGGACGAGAAAGCTGATTGGTACAAGAGGATACCAACAAAGGAGAGTGCAATGAACGAACAGAAGAAAAAAGCTTTGATTATTGGATGCGGGATCGCCGGTCCCGCCGTGGCACTGTTTCTCAAACGAGCAGGCTTTGAGGCCGAGATTTTCGAGGCCAGAAAGACGCCTGAGGGCTTCGCGCTTTCCCTGTCGAGCAACGGGGTAGAGGTGCTCAAGATGCTCGGGCTTGATGGACCTGTCATGGCGGAAGGCTCCCCAGTAACCAGGGGGATGATGTGGAACGGCAAGGGGAAACGCCTGGGAGAGGTGACGTTAGCAGGAGAAGGACGCAAAAGTGTCTTCATCAAGCGTGTCCCGCTGGGCATGATCCTGGCCGAGGAAGCGGAGCGCCAGGGGATCAAAATTGAGCGCGGCAAGAAGCTAGAAAGCATTGAGACGACCAACACGGGTAGCGTGGTCGCCACCTTCCAGGATGGTACCGCAGCCCGAGGCGACCTCCTCATTGGATGTGATGGTGTCCACTCGCGCACGCGACAGATCATTGACCCGGCCTTCTCCGGTCCCGTCTACACCGGCCTGATGAATACGGGCGGGTACACCTCAGGAGTGCAGGTATCTTCGCCGCCTGAGACCACGCACTTCGTCTTTGGCAAGCGCGCCTTTTTCGGCTATCATGTGAGTCCATCCGGTTACATCTACTGGTTTGCCAATTATGTGCAAGCGCAGGAGCCTGTAAGAGAAGCGAGTGAGAGAAGCACGCATGAAGAACGGAAACAGCGCTTGCTGGAGTTGTTCCGCGATGATCAGCCCTTTATCCGGGAGATCATTGGAGCAGCCGAGGAGACCTTCCCTGATTTTCCTTCCTACGCTCTGCCCACGCAACCAGCAAGCTGGCATAAGGGACGAGTGGTGTTGCTTGGCGATGCGGCCCATGCCATCTCGCCCAGTTCTGGACAGGGGGCATCGATGGCGCTGGAGGATGCAGCGGTCCTGGCAAAGTGCCTGCGGGACATTCCGAATAGCGAGCAGGCGTTTGCAACCTATGAGCATCTGCGGCGAGAGCGCACCGCGAAAATGTTTGAGCTTGGGCAGCGCGGTGATTCAGGGAAGTTCGTGACACGCCCCCTGCAGCAGTGGTTCCGGGACCTGACGACGCCCATCTTCCTCAAGCTCTTTGCCAATCCAAAAGCATCCGACTGGATCTACTCCTACAGGGTGGATTGGGACGCGCCGGTGACAACGGCCACAGCTGATTCCATCGAGGGTCGGGAAATGGTAAGTCACGCGGCTAAGTAAGCTTGTCAGAGTATGGTCGTCGCGTGAGACTCAAAGAGGAGAGTGCTCTCTTTGAAGCATTCTCCTCCTTAATTTGTTAGAAATATGCTAGAAATATGCTAGAAATATATTAGAAACATGCTTTTTAGTATGAGATCACTTGACAAAACTTGGAAGATAATATATATATTATTTGGAATAAGTAAGTGGTTTCTGGTGTTGGAGAGAAGTGGAGGGAGGAGTGACCGCACCAGGAACTTCCCCTTCCTCCAACAGTGACAACGGAGGGATGCTATGCAGCATGATGGTGAAGTGCAGCTGAAGAATGCACAACTTCAGGAGCATACCGGACAACCAGCACAAGGAGTCGAGTCGAATCACGCTGGGACCTCGACGCAGACGGAGCACCAACTTGCCGTTGAACGGCAGAAGGCTGAAGAGTACCTGGACCTGCTCCGTCAAACGCAGGCAGACTTCGTCAACTATCGACGGAGAATCAGCCAGGAGCAGACGGAGGAACGGACAAAGGCGCAACTGACAGTTCTCAGGGACCTGGTACCGGTTCTTGACGATTTTAGACGGGCCATGGAACGGGTCCCGCAGGGACTGGCTCACCACCCCTGGGTTGAGGGGATGCTCCTGGTGAACAAGAAGCTCCTCGCGCTGCTTGAACAACTCGGCGTACGCGTCATTGGAGCACCAGGAGAGCCGTTCGATCCGCGCTGGCACGAGGCGGTGGGGGCGGAAGAACGGTCAGAGATGCCTGAAGGGACGATCCTGCGCGTTGCTCGACCCGGCTATGTCCTGAAGGAGCATGTACTCCGCCCTGCACAGGTCATCGTTGCCACGGCTCCGCCCAGCGCGAGCGGGGGATCTGGGCAGCATCAAGATACAGCCGAGCGCTAACGCATGTTCATCCAGGCAAGGAACGACAGCATGGCACGTCTCGCTCATCGTATGAGGCGGGATGCATTGAAGGAGGTGGACGTATGTGGCGTATGTACCAACCAGTCATCGTGGCGGGAACCTTCGCCGACCTGGAACGTGCGGTCCGCGACCTCTGCGAGCAAATTGATGAGCTTGCTCGCCATGTGCCCGAAGAGGAGGACCGTGCCTACGCGGCGCTGGCGAAGGAGCAGCTCTGGAAGATGTACCAGAGCGCTCACAAGCGTGCTCTTGCCCGCACAGGGCTTGGGCGATGAACGGTTGTGCGTGCAAGCCCTTCTGTGAGGGAAGTGCGCACTGCTTCCGACGAACGAAAACGAATGTACGTGTGAAAGGAGGCGAGATCTCATGGCAAAAGTGATCGGCATTGACCTGGGCACGACCAACTCGGTCGTAGCGGTCATAGAAGCAGGCGAGCCAACCGTCTTGGAGAATAGCGAGGGGTCGCGACTGACCCCCTCCGTGGTGGCGATCACCAAAGGAGGCGAGCGGTTGGTGGGCCAGGTGGCCAAACGACAGGCCGTTACCAATCCTGAAAATACCATTTTTTCGATTAAACGTCTCATGGGGCGCAAGTATGATGATCCAGAAGTACAGCGTACTCTGAAGAGTGTGCCCTACAAAATCACGCGTGCGGCTAACGGCGATGCACGGGTGAAGCTTGCGGGTCGTGAGTATAGTCCACCTGAAATCTCGGCGATGATCCTGCAAAAGTTGAAGCTGGATGCGGAGGCCAAACTGGGCGAGAAGATTACACAGGCAGTGATCACGGTGCCGGCCTACTTCAACGATGCGCAGCGCCAGGCCACTAAAGACGCGGGCACGATTGCAGGACTCGACGTCTTGCGCATTATCAATGAGCCGACGGCGGCCTCGCTGGCCTACGGATTGGACAAGAAGAAGGACGAAACGATCGCCGTCTATGATCTGGGTGGTGGTACCTTCGACATCTCCATCTTGCAGTTAGGTGAAGGTGTTTTTGAAGTCAAGGCGACCAACGGCGATACGCACCTGGGTGGCGATGATTTCGACCAGCGCATCATTGACTGGCTGGCCGACGAGTTCCGCAAGGAGCAGGGCATTGACCTGCGCAAGGACCGCATGGCGCTCCAGCGCTTGAAGGAAGCGGCGGAGAAGGCCAAGATCGAACTCTCTTCAACGCAGCAAACTGAGATCAACCTGCCCTTTATTAGCGCAGATGCCAGCGGACCCAAGCACCTGGTGATGACCCTGACCCGGGCCAGACTGGAGCAGTTGGTGGGCGATTTGATCGAACGCACCCGCGGGCCGGTGATGAAGGCGCTGGAAGATGCCGGAATAAAAGCGAGCGATGTCAATGAGGTGGTCCTGGTCGGTGGGCAGACCCGCATGCCAGCGGTGATTGACCTGGTGCGCAAGATCTTCGGCAAAGAGCCCCATAAGGGTGTCAATCCTGACGAGGTGGTGGCGATCGGCGCAGCGATTCAGGCGGGCGTGCTCAAGGGTGAGGTCAAAGATGTGCTGCTGCTCGACGTCACACCGCTCTCGCTTGGAGTCGAGACGCTGGGCGGGGTGATGACCAGGCTGATCGAGCGCAACACGACCATTCCGACGCGTAAGAGCGAACTCTTTAGCACGGCGGAAGATAACCAGCCGGCGGTCGAGATCCATGTGCTGCAGGGCGAGCGCGAACTGGCGCGAGACAACAAGAGTCTGGGCCGCTTCCGCCTGGAAGGCATTGCGCCCGCACCACGTGGTGTGCCGCAGATTGAGGTCACCTTCGATATCGATGCCAACGGTATTCTCAATGTGACGGCACGCGATAAGGCGACCGGGCGAGAACAGAAGATCACCATTACAGCCTCGAGCGGTCTCTCCAAGGAGGAGGTCGAGCGCATGGTGCGTGAAGCCGAGCTGCATGCGCAGGAAGACCGACAGCGCGAGGAAGAGATCGAGACACGCAACCGCGCCGATAGCCTGGCCTACCAGGCGGAGCGGACGCTCAAAGATGTGGGGGAGAAGCTCTCACCCGGTCTGCGCACCGAGGTCGAGGACAAGGTGAAAGCGGTCCGCGATGCCCTTGCAGGCAACGATCTCACACGCGTGCGTACTGCTGCTGGCGACCTGGAAAGCACCATGCAGCGCATCGGCCAGGAGATCTATAGCCAGTCTGGAACGGCTGCTGGTGGGGGAACCGCTGGTTCGGCATCTGGCAGTGAAGCTGGAACGGTTGAGGGAGAGTACCGTGAAGTCTAGCGAGGCGAAGTGTGGGCAACGAGGTCAGTTGTTTTCACGACCTCGCTGCCTACATCCCGCTTTCCCAGCGTAGGGAGGAAGGAGAGGCACCGATGGCCGTTGACTATAAAGACTACTACACCATCCTGGGCGTGGACAAACATGCGAGCCAGAAGGAGATTCAAAAAGCCTATCGCAAGCTGGCGCGCACATATCACCCGGATGTCAACCCGGGTGACAAGGCAGCCGAGGAGAAATTCAAGGAGATCAACGAGGCCAATGAAGTGCTGTCTGATCCAGAGAAGCGCAAAAAATACGATGAGGTAGCCGACTACTACCAGCGCTATGGACGATGGCCTGGTGCCTCGGGACCCACGGGAGCAAGAGGCGGAGACGCTGATGGAACCGCTCAGTATCGTACGATGAGCGAGGAGGACCTGAACGACCTGTTCGCAGGACAGTCACCGTTCTCTGATTTCTTCGAGACCTTCTTCGGTTCAGGGGTTTCGCCTGAAAGGGGAAGGCGAGCCCAGAGAGCAGGACAGAGGAGGCAACGTACGGAACCAGGACACGATGTCGAATCGGACGTTGCAGTGACCCTCGCGGAGGCGTACCAGGGAGTGACACGTGTCTTTGAAGTGACAGATGCTGACGGAAGTTCGCGCCGCCTGGAAGTGAAGATTCCTGCGGGTGTCGATGAAGGTTCGCGCGTTCGCATTACCGGTCAGGGTGCGCAGGGGACGGCAGGGCGTGGTGACCTGTACCTGCGTATTTCCGTGGTACCGGATCCGCGCTTCACTAGGGAAGGGATGACCCTCCGCACGCGTGTAGAGGTGCCGCTGGCGGCGGCGATGCTGGGTGGTGACGTCCAGGTTCCCACTCCTGACGGGCGCCGACTCCTGCTGCATGTCCCGGCAGGAACTGCCAATGGAACAGCATTCCGCTTACGCGGGCAGGGCATGCCCCGTTTGGGTCAGCCAGAGCAGCGCGGTGATCTCTACGCCGAGGTGGCGGTGGTCCTTCCCACGCACCTGAATGCCGAACAGCGCCGCCTCTTCGAGGCTTTCGCCCGCTCACTTGGCCCTGTCGACCAGGCGACCACAGCAGGATGAGGAGGAAGCCGGTAGGCGAGATGGACAACACGCTAGTGCTGAAAGGAGACGATGACTATGAAGAGCTTTATGGCTGCGACGACCTCAGATTCTAAGCAGTCGCTACTGCACCTTCCTCGTCGCTGGTTCCCGGGAAAAGAACAGCGGCCTGAGAATCAGCCGGGGAGTGGGTCAACATCGCGAGGAGAGAAGCCGAAGCGATTGGGCTTCTGGCTGCGACTCCTCTTGCTCATGTTCCTGGTCAACCTGTTCTTTTACGGTCCGTTGCTGCCAGCGCTTTTCCAGGGGCAGCCGAGCACGGTTGACCTGCCGTATACCAGCTTTGTGCAGCAGGTGGAACAAGGGAACGTCACCAGCGTGATGATGAGCGGCAACGTCCTTTCGGGCGCCTTCAAAACACCGCTCCGTGAGCAGCAAATGGGTTCTGGCAGGGGCGCGCTCGTAGCCTCCCACTTCACCACCTATGTGCCGACAACGGGCGACCCCAATCTGCTGCCCTTGCTTGAGCAGAAGGGGGTCGAGGTCCGTGCCCAGCCGATGCAGCCGCCCTGGTGGCAACTGGCGCTGGAAGGGCTCTTGAACCTCCTGCCGGTCTTACTCCTGCTCTACTTCAGCGTGATGAGCTGGCGCGGTATGCGCCAGGTGCAAGACCTGCAAGGGGGAGGGCTCTTCGGGATCGGGCATAGCCGCGCCAGGCTCTACACGGAAGAACGCCCACAGACCACTTTTGCCGATGTCGCAGGTGTCGACGAGGCCAAGCTCGAACTGCGCGAGGTCATCGACTTCCTGCGCGACCCGCAGCGCTTCCTCACCATCGGGGCGCATATTCCCAAAGGAGTCTTGCTCGTCGGCCCACCGGGCACAGGCAAGACCTTGCTAGCGCGTGCGGTGGCTGGCGAGGCTGGCGTGCCGTTCTTCAGTTGCAGCGCCACCGACTTCGTCGAGCTCTTCGTCGGGGTAGGTGCCAGCCGCGTGCGGGACCTGTTTGCCCAGGCACGCAAGCACGCCCCCTGCATCATTTTCATCGACGAGATCGACGCCATTGGGCGAGCACGCAGTGGTGCAGGATCGATTGCCAGCAATGATGAGCGGGAGCATACGTTAGAGCAGTTACTGGTGGAGATGGATGGCTTCGAGGCCCACGAGGCCATTGTCGTCCTTGCCGCCACCAACCGTCCCGACGTTCTCGACCCGGCGTTGCTGCGCCCTGGCCGCTTTGACCGCCAGGTGGTGGTGGATCACCCGGAGCGGCGCGGCAGGGAAGCCATCCTGCGTATTCACACGCGCCACGTCCCCTTAGCAGTTGATGTCAACCTGGAGGAACTGGCGCGTGGGACACCGGGCTTTTCGGGTGCGGACCTGGCCAACCTGGTGAACGAGGCCGCACTGGTGGCTGCCCGGCGCGGGAAGGCTCAGGTGGATCGCCGCGACTTCCAGGAGGCGCTCGATAAACTGCTCCTGGGCGGCAAACGAGAAGCGCTGATGGATGAACGCGAGCGGCGCATTGTCGCCTATCATGAAGGTGGGCATGCGCTGGTTGCGGCGGTGCTGCCCGATGTCGATCCACTCTACAAGGTGACGATTGTGCCACGCGGTCGCTCGCTCGGCGTGACCCAATTCCTGCCAGAGGATGACCGGCGCAACTATCCACGGTCGTACCTCCTCCAACGCCTGGCGGTCGCCCTGGGGGGTCGTACGGCAGAAGAAGTGGCGCTGGGCGAGATCACGTCGGGCGCGGAGAACGACCTCAAGGAGGCAACACGCCTGGCGCGTCGCATGGTAACCGAATGGGGTATGGGTGAAAGTACGGGCGTAGTCGCCTATGACCTGGAGGGTGAGAGTTCCTTCCTCGGTCAGTCCCCTACGGGAGAGCGTAGCCGCACGTACGCTGAGGCGACGGCACAGCGCGTCGATGCCGAGGTGGAGCGGATTATGGAGCAGGCCCATCAGCAAGCCCACATCGTGCTGACCGAGCATCGAGATGCGCTGGAGCACCTGGCACAGGCATTGCTCCAGGAAGAGATGCTGGAACGCGAGCAGGTCCTCTCCATCATTGCCGGTTCGCAACGCGAACCAGGCAGTGCATCGAGTGGAGACCTATCCGAGAGCACATTGGTCATGAGAGGAGAGCGCTAAGTTGTCAAGAGCTGGAAAAGAAGGAGGAAAGCATGATGAACCTTGAGCGGTTGACGGAGAAAGGGCGTTCAGCCTTGAGTTCGGCGAATGAGCTTGCACAACACTCTAATCATAGCCAGATCGAACCTGCACATCTGCTGACCGCCCTTTTGAATCAGGAAGGTGGCGTGGTCCAGCAGGTCATCTCGAAGGTCGGGGGGAATCTGGCAGCGGCTCAGCAGGTCATCCAGGAAGAGATCGAGCGCATGCCGCGCATCTATGGCGGAAGCGAACCCAGCATTTCGCCCCGCCTGCGTCAGGTGCTCGAAGCAGCCTGGAGTGAGATGGGGCAGTTCCATGACGAATACCTCAGCGTTGAGCATCTGCTGCTCGCCCTGTTCGATGTGGGTGACGAGGCCACGGCGCGTGTATTGCGAGCAGCCGGGCTCACGCATGAGAATGTGCTGCAGGCCCTTACCTCCATTCGCGGCGCACAGCGCGTCACCGATCAGAATCCAGAAGGCACCTACCAGGCCCTGGAAAAATATGGTCGCGATCTGACCAAGCTGGCGGCTCAAGGGAAACTCGATCCGGTGATTGGGCGAGATGAAGAGATTCGACGTGTCATTCAAGTGCTCAGCCGCCGTACCAAGAACAACCCGGTCCTGATTGGTGAGCCAGGTGTCGGTAAGACCGCCATTGTCGAAGGGTTGGCGCAGCGCATTGTGCGCGGTGATGTGCCCAAGACGCTGAAAGACAAGCAAGTGGTTACGCTTGACCTGGGAGCGCTAGTCGCAGGAGCCAAGTATCGCGGTGAGTTTGAGGAACGCCTGAAGGCGGTCTTGAAAGAAGTGACGAGTTCCGAGGGCACGATTATCCTCTTTATTGACGAACTGCATACGCTGGTCGGTGCTGGGGCCGCGGAAGGCGCAGTGGATGCCTCCAACATGTTGAAGCCGATGCTGGCGCGTGGCGAACTGCACTGCATTGGCGCAACGACATTGGACGAGTACCGCAAGCATATCGAAAAGGATGCCGCCCTGGAGCGGCGTTTCCAGCCAGTACTGGTCGACCAGCCCTCGGTCGAGGATACGATTAGCATCCTGCGTGGACTGAAATCACGCTATGAGGTGCATCACGGCGTGCGCATTACCGATGGCGCGCTGGTTGCTGCTGCTGTCCTCTCGAACCGCTATATCACCGATCGTTTCCTGCCTGACAAGGCCATTGACCTGGTAGATGAGGCAGCCAGCCGCCGACGAGTAGAGCTAGACAGCACCCCCAGCGAGATCGATGCGCTCGATCGTCGCATCCGGCAGTTGCAGGTCGAACTGGAGGCCTTGAAAAAGGAGACGGACCCGGCGAGCCGCGCGCGGCGTGCTAAGGTTGAGCAAGAGATTGCGAACCTCTCTGAGCAACTGCGTACCATGCAGCTGGCGCTCGAACGCGAACGCGAGCCAGTCGAGGAGATTCGCAGCCTCAAGAAAGAACTAGAACAGGCACAGGTTGCACTGGAAAGGGCTGAGCGCGAGTATAACTACGAAGAAATGGCACAGTTGCGCTACGGAACCATTCCGAAACTGGAGGAACGGGTCCACGAGCTGGAGTCGAAGCTCACCAGCATCCAGGAAGCACGCATGCTGAAGGAAGAGGTCGATGCCGAGGACGTTGCCGAGATTGTCTCCAAGTGGACGCACATCCCTGTCTCCAGGCTCATGGAAGGTGAGGTGCAGAAATTGCTCACCATGGAGGATCGTCTGCGCGAACGCGTCATTGGGCAAGAACTTTCTGGGGCCGACCGGTGTTGGGAAGACTGAACTGGCACGGGCACTCGCAGAGTTTCTGTTTGACGATGAACATGCCCTCATCCGTATCGACATGTCCGAGTATATGGAGAAGCACAGCGTGGCGCGCTTGATTGGTGCGCCTCCTGGCTACGTCGGCTACGAGGAGGGGGGCCAGCTCACCGAGGCGGTGCGCCGCCGGCCCTATAGTGTCGTCCTCTTCGACGAAATCGAAAAAGCGGCACCAGAAGTATTCAACGTGTTGCTACAACTGCTCGATGATGGGCGGCTCACAGACGGGCAGGGCCGGACGGTCGATTTCAAAAATACGGTCATTATCATGACGAGCAACGTCGGGGTGCGCTGGCTGCACGAGTTTGATGGCCTCGATGAGGACGAGGTCCAGCGCCAGGTCCGTCAGCGTTTACGTGAAGAAGGGTTCCGTCCGGAATTCATCAACCGGATTGATGAGATCATTGTCTTCCATCAGATCACCCGCGAACAGATGAAGGACATCGTGGACATGCAGATCAATCGCCTGCGTCCTCGCCTGGCGGAGCACCATATCACCCTGCGACTGAGTGACGCTGCCAAAGAGGCGCTCGCAGAAATGGGCTATGATCCGCAGTTCGGGGCGCGCCCCCTCAAGCGCATCATCCAACGGGAGGTCGAGAACCGCATTGCGCGTGCAATTCTGGACGGCACCATTCACGAGGGTGAAGCCGTACAGATCAACGTGCAGAATGGAACGCTCGTCATGGTGACCGAGAGAACACAGGCACCGAAAAAAGCTCAGGCACACTGATGAGGAGAAGGAACTTCCTTCGTCACTCGTAAGAGCATATGATCACTTCGAGTAGAAATGTTGCTCGTTCAAGAAGAAGAATGAACGGAAGCGGACAGGTGTGAGCGTATCCAGAGGGATACGACGAACAGGCAGGAACAGTCACAGGAGGAAGGAGATGCAGAGCAAAGTCATGCAATGGCCTCACTGGTCGTCTCGAGCGCAACCGACTGGAGTCATACGGGCCGGCTTCGCGCTCGCAATTGCCGTGATGGGAGGCATCAACGGCCTGACGGTCCTGCTGCCAGCACGCCCAGGACGGCTCGCACTCCTGAGAAGCCTGCTGAACCAGCTGGCACCTTTTGCTCCTTCGATATGGCCTGTGCTGAGTACCGGGCGCACGCTGGCGCTGATCCTGGGCTTCTTCCTGATCGTGATTGCCTTCGGTCTGGCCTGGGGCAAACGACGTGCATGGCAGCTCGCCCTCCTGCTGCTAACGCTATCCGCCCTGGCTCACCTGGCCAAAGGGCTGGCGGTGGGAGAAGCCCTGCTGGCGCTCTTACTCTGGCTTGGACTGCTGAGAAGCGCTTCCTTCTTCCGCGTCGCCAGTGATCCATGGCGTCTGCGACAGGGCGTGGCCCTGCTGGTCTTCGGCGTGCTACTCCTGGTGGTCTACACGGTAAGTGGGCTCTCCCTCCTCCAGGCGCAGTTCCTGCTGCCGGGCACCGTTGGTGGTCTCGTGCGCTCCGTCTTGCTCCATCTCGTCCATAGCCCTGCCGGTGAGATTATCCCACTGAGCAGGCATGCGGCCTGGTTCCTGGACTCCCTTCCGGGGCTAGGAGCCGCAGTGCTGCTGACAGGCATGGTGTTGCTGCTGCGGCCGGTCAGTGCCCGCTGGTGGGTGGCCTACCAAGCGGCCTATCAAAAAGAACAGCTCGTCCAGATGCGTCACAAAGCAGGAGAACTGGTGCGCCGCTATGGGAACCAGACCCTGTCCTTCTTTGCTCTGGCACCCGAGAACTTGCGCTACCTGGCCCCCAATGGCGAGGGGTTGGTGAGCTACCGGCTGACCGGGAACGTGGCGGTCGTCCTGGGCGACCCGATTTGCCCGCCTGAGGCCATCGAGCGGGTGATGCGGGGGTTCCTCAATCTGTGCGCATTCAATGACTGGCAAGTGGCGCTCTACCAGGTGCATCCCGAACATCTCCCCACCTACCGTGCCCTCGGCTTGCATGTCTTCAAAATCGGGGAGGAGGCTCTGCTCTCTCCGCAGACGTTTACCCTCTCCGGCTCAGCGATGGCCAATGTGCGCACGAGTTGTCGACGTGCCGAACGGGAGGGCGTGGTCATCCAGTGGTACGAGGGGATGCCGCCAAAAGAAGTACTGGAGCAGTTGGAGACCCTTTCAAGCGCCTGGTTGGAGCACAAGGCAGGTAAGCACGCGGCGGAAATGGGCTTCAGTATGGGGCGGCTCGATGGGTTGGTGGAGGCCACCACTCGCGCTGACACTCTTGCAGAGATGCAACTCGCGGCGGACGACCTCCCACAAGGTACGGTGCCACGCCTGGTGACAGGTGTGGCGACCGAGCAGACGGGACGGCCATGTGCCTTTGTCACCTTTACCCCGATATATGGGTCGGCGCATACCTGGGGGTGGGCAGTAGACCTGATGCGGCGTGCGCCGGATGCCCCCCGGGGAGTGATGGACCTGTTGCTGGTGCGAGCGGTAGAGCGCTTCCGAGCACGCGGAGCAAACGTCGTAAGTCTGGGACTGGTGGCGATGGCCGATACGAAGCAGGAGATGTCGACGAGGCAACGGCAGTTCGCCAGCCTGGTGTCTGAACAGATGCGATTGCTGAAGACCCACCGCTCGCTGTTTCACTTTAAGCAGAAGTTTCATCCCTGCTGGGAGAGTCGGTATATCGTGATCAGCAGCACCCTGGCGTTGCCCAGGACCGCGCTCGCTCTCCTGCGTGTGCATCAATCATAGCGTCGCTGTATGCAGCAAGATTCAGCGGATGAAGGAGAAGAACGACAAGGCAGGCATTGACCTCGGAGAAAGAGCGTCAGCCGGTCTGGTTGCAAACATGTTCACTGGAGGAGTCGTATGAACCTTTCTTCCATCGTTGCTAAAGATCGCCTTCGGTCAAGGCCATCCCTTTCGGCTATCCAGTTCTACCTGGCATTATGCGTCACCCTGCTGAGCGCGGCTCTCCTCTTCAGTGAGCGCATCATGGGAAGCCTGATTACGATGATCATCGATCTAGGCCTTGACCCCTTGCGTGCCCAATTGATTGCCGCGCTTCTGCTCACAGGAGGAGCTGCACTGGGAGGAGCCGCATGCGGACGGCGCAAGGGAGGAGCGATGGTTGGCGGAGGCATCGCTTTCTGGCTGGGATATCTTGCGAACTTTCTCCAGCTCGAACAACGGCCGTTCTACGATCCTGCGGGATACCTGGAGGTGCTCAATGAAGGAGTGCTAGTTCAGAGAGCAGCAGTCATGCTTGCGCTCGGGTTGCTCAGTGCCTTTCTTGGAGCAGCAGTAGGAGTGGCACTCGGCGAAGTGCTCCTTGATCCCCTCTATCGGCTGTTGGCACTCATCTGGCACCGCAGGATTCATCCAGATGATGGCAGAACCCTGCGGCTTCAAAGCGCAACTGGGCAGTACGCTGCTCCAGCCCGAGCGACGAGGGGATTAGTCGGCTCCTGGGTAGCAGCAGGGTTGATGCTGCTCCTGCTTGTGCTTGCCAGTAGCTCCGTTGACCTGTTCGAGTTTTCTCCCGATAGCGGCCTGCACAGCATGTTCTCTCCCAACAATGGTGTGCCAGCCCACGGCACGATCGTGGAGGACAGCCTGCTCAGCCCGGCGCTTGATGGACAGCGGAGATCATTTGTGGTCTATCTGCCTCCATCTTACTTTACGCCACAGGGACGCACCAAACGCTATCCAACCTTGTACCTGCTGCATGGCTCACCGGGTGGTGAGTACGACTGGCTGACCGGTGGGAAGGCTGATCAATCCGCCGACGCGCTGATTGCCTCTGGGAAGATTCCTGAACTGCTTCTGATTCTCCCTGATGGCAATGGTCGACCAGGCGAAACGAGTGAATGGGGCAATAGCTTCGATGGGCACCAGCTCATGGAAACCTCCATTGCGATCGATCTCGTCAGGTACGTCGATCGGCACTACCGGACGCTTGCTGATCCCGCGTACCGAGGAATCGGTGGCCTTTCCATGGGGGGATTCGGAGCGATGAATATCGCGGTGCATCATCCCGATATCTTCGGCTTTGTCATCTCATTGGGAGGCTACTACCATGCGGAGGGAAGCGTCTGGGGAAACAATGCCGCCTGTATCCGGGCAAACAGTCCTGCCGATGTGTTGCCTGGCCAGAAGCGGGCCTGGAACCTGCGCATGTATATCGGAGCGGCGACGAAGGACCAGCCGTACTATACGGCTGCCAGGCAGTTCGTGCAGGAACTCGCGCAACTGCATATAGCCTATCACTTTGACGTACTATATGGCTATCATGCATGGAACGTATGGCAAACGCAGCTCTACCATGCTCTGCTCTGGCTCCATTGGGGATGAAAGAGACGAGGAGGTGAGAGAAGAGAGAAAAGCCCAAGGAGCCAGACCCTTCGCTGCGCTCAGAGCTTGCCCTGAACGAAGTGAATGGGGTGACAAGGCAACCCACACAACCCACCCTGTCCTGCTGAGCACATTCGCTCCGCTCAGTGTAAACTCCGCGAAGCATCTCGACGCCCATGCAGCCAGACCCTCCGCTGCGCTCAGAGCTTGCCCTGAACGAAGTGAATGGAGTGACAAGAAGGGGCCGCCCTCGCCCTCTGGAACCTGGACCTATGTCTTAAGTTCATGCGTATTGGGGCCGATAAATCGGCCCCTACGGCTCGTTTGCAGGCAACAATTTCATACGCCCGACTGACATGGGGTGGGGTCGGTTATTCAGTTTCTTCACTGCCCTCGGCAGGCAATCGTCCGGCCTCTCGTTGCTTTTTCAGGAATTCCTCGCGTGCTTTCTCATCAGCTATAATATCGGCCACTTCGTCTGCTATGGTTCTTCCTTCGCCACCACCATTGCCGCCACGTCTCTCAGAACCATTGCCAGTATCCAACACTTCGCGGGAACGCCCACCTGACTCAAATTGTCCGATAATACCACGTTGCTCCAGTAGATCGATGAGACGCGCGGCCCGAGAATAGCCAATGCGCAATCGGCGTTGCAAAAGCGAAATAGAGGCCCGTTCATATTCACGCACCACCTCTTCTGCTCGCTCTAACAGGTCATCCTCCAACTCAAAATCATCAGAGATGTGTTCTTTAATCTCCCAGCCTGGCTCTATCGGCTGGGGTATAGCAGTTGCATCTAGTTTAGTACCACTATTCATAGCATTCATTTGTTCTAGGGATTGCAACCGCCAGTAGGCAACCAGTTTTTCGGCCTCTTCATCGGCCAGGAACGAGCCTTGAATACGCTCCGGCCTGCCAGCGTCAGCCGGTAGGTAGAGCATATCACCACGACCCAGGAGACGCTCCGCACCGCCCATATCTATGATGGTGCGCGAATCGACCGCTGAACTAACCATAAACGAGATACGCGTGGGAATGTTCGCTTTGATTAGTCCCGTAATGACATCGACCGAGGGGCGCTGCGTAGCGACAACAAGATGTATACCCGTTGCACGCGCGAGTTGTGCCAGGCGGCAAATCATCCCTTCTACCTCTTCCGGTGCCGCCATCATCAAGTCAGCCAGTTCATCGATGATGACGACAATTGCGGGAAGGCTCTTTAGCGTATTATCGCCACGAGCAATCTTTTCGGCGCGGAGTTTGCGATAGCCATCAAGATTGCGTACGCCCAATTGTGAGAAAAGGCGATAGCGTTTCTCCATCTCGGAGATGGCATTTTTGAGCAACGGAACGACTCTCTCGACCTCTGTCACGACAGGGAAGAGCAGGTGTGGTATCCCAACGTACATGTTGAGTTCGACCATCTTTGGGTCA
This sequence comes from Chloroflexota bacterium, assembly GCA_005881495.1. The sequence goes on along the minus strand of VBHI01000081.1, from coordinate 10,099 downwards.
ACCAACAGCAGGCGCACATCTTCGGGGCTGGCCTGAGTGAGAATGCTGGCAATGATTGTGTTGATGCAGACGCTATTATGTTCAACCGCATATCCAACAAATGCATGATTCTCACTATGAACTTCAATGTTCACGGTAGGCGCTGTAATGCGACGAAAAGAAACGATTTTGCGCCACTCGTAGCCTTGAGGGCAATCAGCGAATTTTTGATCAGAAAGAGGGCGTGCCCTACGCCAAGCGTTCCACTCAGTAGCAGCATTCTCACGATTCGTGGCTAGTTCTCTCACAGCACATGCCAACTTTTCAGCTTTTACGGTTGAACCAACTCGTTCTTTCCATACATCGACCATACCGCTAGACCATGACCACACACCTGCATGTCCATTATCTCTATATCTATACGTGCCTGTAATGCCAAGGCGCAAGGCAAGCTGACCAATCTGCCGAATAAGGGTAGGATTTGCAAGACTCACATTGACTCCGGGTGTACGACCTGGAGTAGCGTCAAACCAACCATCACAATCAAAAAATACGCGCAAAAACAAGGCAATTTGCTCGTCTGGAAGTTGGAACACCCAGGCTGGAATGCCCTTCTGTGTAGCAAGGCAATCTATTTCCCATTCATGTACCAAGCGGGCCACCGGATTTCCTGTGCCTCTCCCTTTGCGGGTAGTTTTTGAAATGTAGTAGTCTATAGGACCTTTACTCTTACTCGTCGAAAGCACTAACCTACAATCATACTCTTTCACTGCTCCGGCAACCAATTCAACCATTAAAGGGTCAGCATTGGTAAAGCGTGGTGTTCTCATATATGTTAAAGAGTCATACTGATTCAAGCTACCTTCTGCCAACAAGGCAGCGCACAAAATAACATCTGCGTCACTTCGTAAGGCTGTTCCTTGTTGCTGAATAGTAAGTGGACACAAGATAACATGCCCATCGAAATGAGGACGATTGCCACATACTCGCAAATCTTTCGCTTGAACCCATCCAGGATTAATGGTGCGAGTACGCCTCATTGCTTTACCATTAGGTTGACGACCGACGTGTTGGTCTTCGTTAAGACAAGCCGCCCATAGTGGATGTTCTCCAGTACGACGGAGTATTATTCCATTATCAAGTTTGATCTCAAAAACATCCTGAACACCATTTTCTGTAAAGGTAGCAGATACAGAAATTTGCTGCATTGTTTGAGTATCAGTGACACCTATTACCTGCGCACTTTGACCTATCAACTCTTGCGCCTTGACAACTCGTCCATCAGCTAAGAAGACTGGCTCATTATATGCTAAGCACTTGCCGGAGCCGGTAGCTCCCGCAATCAGCAAGTGAGGCATCCGAGCGAGATCGCTGACACGAACGGCACCGGCAACGTCTTTTCCCAGGGCGATAGCCAGTTTGGATTTTGCCTTTGCCGCCTGGTACTCTTTACTCTCGAGGACTTCACGCAACGTGACGAGGCGGCTATTTTTGTTGGGTATCTCGACACCAACATATGGACGCCCAGGAACAGGAGCCTCCATACGGATGGTTTTAGCCTCCAGCACCAGTGCCAGGTCGTTTTGGAGCGCCATGATACGGCTCACCCTTGTACGCGCCTCATACACGATGTTACCGCCAGCATCCTTAACTGGAATGAGTTTGCCCTGAGCATCTGGCTTCATTTCCGGCTTACCAGTTGGACGAATGCCAAAACGGATTACTGTTGGGCCGATACTGATGTCTTCTTGCTTCACCTCAGCCTCGACACGGAAACTGCGTAAGGTGTCCTGGATAGTCTTTGCCAGCGTGGACGTATCGTCGCCTAACATCAGCAATTTGACTTCTTCAGGATTGTTGAGCATGGTCGTATCAGGCAGTTTCCAGGAAGACGCTTTCATGGTATCTTCTGCCTGGCCGTAAAACTTTGGTTGTTTCTTCTGTAGAGGATTGGGTGCAAGCGATTCCATCGTTGGAATTTTTTTCTCAGCATTTTTACCAGCTGCCTGGTTAAAAGGCAAGGGCTGCTGGTTCACCCCTTGTATCGCGTCATTATGCTCCGCGGGATCGAGTGGAAGGGCAGGACGCGGCCCACGTGGGACGCGGCTGATGTGCTGCTTATGGATGTTGATGTCATTGAGAGGATCATCTTCGTCTCCAAAATCTGCTTCAAATACGATGATTTGCTGGTCATCTTGCTCCACATCAGCAGGAGGCGCCGACCCCTGTTGACCATTTGCAGATGAAGATGACGTGCTGCCAGCGCTGCCAGCGCTGCCACTGCCATAGCGACTGAAGCGTGGACGCTGACCCAGGAACGGAGAAGGTCCTGAAGCATTGTTGGGTGACGAACCTCTCTGTCCAGTTGCGCCAATACCACGAAAAGCACGAGTGATGTACATGAAATGCCCTAAAGTGATCTGAAAGGTCACGATGGTAACAATGCCAAATAGACCGATTAGCAAGACATGTCCAGCTACAGGGGGCCAACCCAATAAGGGACGCACGAGCAATGCGCCCAGAAATCCAGCTGTGGTACCACCCAAAAGTAATTGACTTTCCACGAGGAGAAGCAGCCAGAGCACTACCAGACCGACTATCGTCGTCCAACGAATAAATTTTCTATTCCGTATGCCTTCAATTACATATGCGACGGCAAAGGCGATAAGTCCAATGGAGAGCAGAAAGGCTGACCAACCGAATAGAGCAATAAAAGCTCCGTTGAATGCAGAAAAGACCGGGGCAGAACGAAACACCGTCAGAGCAGCAAATAGAAAGAGCGCCAGGAAGAGTAATAGTATTCCCAGAATACGCTGCTGGTGATGAGGTTGCATATTACTCCAGGCATCACGTACTTTAGAGATAGCTCGTGAGTCCGCTGTACCATCAGGAGAAGAAACGTTGGCAGGTCGATTACCACCTGGTGATGGACTTTTTTTCTTGCGCTGTTTATTGCCTTGTGCGCGTTTTGAAGCTGATTGTTCCTGGCGACGAGTACCTTGCTTGTTCATTTGCTGATTGCCGCGAGCACTTTGCGACCCAACGCTTCCTACTACGTTACTTACACGAGAGGAGCCTTGTTCTATACTCGGTCCCAGGCGGTCGTTCTGTCTACCTGATTTCTTGCTCTGATCACTACCTGCCATGCTGGTTTCCTCCTTCTTAATAGATTTCAGAGACACCAGTATCATAATAGCGCATATGTTCCAGAGAAGCAATAGGGTCAAGGATGTTTTGTGCTGCTGCGGGTTTCACAGGCGCAGTCTGTGAAACCCGCAGCAGCACAAAAATTATACTTCCATTACGATAGGGAGGATCATAGGGCGGCGGTGTGTCTTTTCATAGAGAAACTCGCTGAGGGTGTGTTTGATTTTGTCTTTGACAAAAGACCAATCTGAAGCATGGCCATTCAAACCGATGAACGATTCCAGGACGTGTTCACGGGCGCTTTCTAGTAATTCTTCAGAGTCTCGCATATAGACAAACCCACGCGAGACGATATCAGGTCCGGCTAAAGGCTGACCCGTCTCCTTATCAACTGTAAGCACCATCATCAAGATACCGTCCTGGGCCAGAACCTGGCGGTCACGCAGGACGATCTGTCCTACATCGCCCACGCCAAGGCCGTCAACAAAGACATTACCGCAAACAGCATGATCCTTTACGGCAATGGTATCCGGGGTGACTTCAATCATATCTCCATCTTCAGCTACCACGATATGGTCCGCCGGTATATCCATCGAGTGCGCCAACTTCGCATGGAGCACGAGCTGGCGATATTCGCCATGAACTGGCATGAAGAACTGCGGTCGAAGCAGTGCCAGCATCAATTTTAACTCTTCCTGGGCACCGTGACCCGAAACATGGACATTCGAGATGGCCTGGTAAAAGACCTCTGCCCCCTGCCTAAACAGGTTATTGATCGTACGATTTACCATTTTCTCATTGCCTGGAACAGGTGTGGCTGAGAGGATCACTGTATCACCTGGTTGAATACGCACCAGGCGATGATCCTGGTTGGCTATGCGCGTGAGTGCCGAAGTGGGTTCACCCTGGCTACCAGTACAGATAATCACCACTCTCTCCGGTGGGAACTTGTTGATATCTTCAGCACGAATGAGCGTACTTTTGGGTATGTTCAGGTAGCCAAGTTCCACGGCCATTTGAACGTTGTTGACCATACTACGCCCCACCAGGGCAACCTGACGCTCATAGCGTACTGCAGCGTTTACTACCTGCTGCACACGAGAGAGCAACGATGCAAAGGTAGCGAGAAGGATACGACCGGGAGCATTGGCAAAGATTTTATCGAGTGAGTCATTGATAACGCGTTCGGAAGGTGTGTACCCGGGGGACTCGACACGAGTACTGTCACCCATCATAAGCAGTACACCTTCGTTGCCGATACGCCCCAGAGTACCCATGTCAGCAGGCTTTCCATCGACAGGTGTGTGATCAAACTTGTAATCGCCCGTGTGTACGATAGTGCCTACAGGGGTATGTACGACAATGCCAATCGCGTCAGGAATACTATGATTCACACGGAAAAATTCAATGAGGCACTCTCCTAGCTCTAGCTGGTCGCCAGGAGTAATCAAATTGACGGTGGCTTTATCAAGAAGCTTGTGCTCTTTCAGCTTTACGTTGATCAAACCCTGCGTGAGACGAGTTGCAAAGATGGGTGGGAAATTTAGCATGGGTAAAACGTAAGGAATAGCTCCGACATGGTCTTCATGGCCGTGAGTGATGAGGATACCACGGATACGGTCTTTCTTATCGTTGAGGTAGCTCGTATCAGGAATTACCAGATCCACCCCGAACATTTCATCATCGGGGAACATAACGCCAGCGTCAATAATGATGATGTCGTTACCATATTCGACGACCATCATATTCTTTCCGACTTCCCCTAATCCTCCCAAGGGGACAAGTCGAATTTTTTCTGTTGTCAAGGTAAAAAGAACCTCCTAACTACACATAGGTGTGTAGCCATCAATAACACGAGATAACCCTCGTGTTTCTACTGTATGTTTTGTCTGTGAATATATCTCCACTTCTGTCTTCACTACAGAAGTTAAAGCCGAATTGATTAAAATCTATTATTCCACTATTAAGTGTATCATATGGAGGAGTAAAACACAAGAAGGGTGAAAACAATGGAAAAACCGCCTATGTGGGCGGGTGAAACGGCGATGTCCTATTTTCCCATAGGGCTGCCCCTACAGTATCGTCAGAGCTGAAGAGCTTAACGACCGTGTTCGGGATGGGAACGGGTATACCCTCTTCGCTATAATCACCGGTTCACCTGCACATACAGGCGGTTCTCTTGACACGATGTATATTACTACAGGTATACGTAGTTGTCAATACTCTATTTTTCCGTTTCGCAAGGGATTTTAAGGAGTTTTTCTCTCTCATGACATTTCTACAAGGGTGCATTCTCTTTATCGCGGCGATACTTGGTGGTACGCTCAATTCGGTCGCGGGGGGAGGAAGCTTTATTACGCTTCCCTCACTCATATTCACCGGCGTCCTTCCTATTAATGCCAATGCGACCAGTACAGTAGCTCTCTGGCCAGGATCCGTCGCCAGCATATGGGCGTATCGCAGGGAGCTTGCCAAGCAGAGACGATCCATAGTCCTCTTGCTCAGTGGTACCAGCCTTATTGGTGGTGTACTCGGCGCGGAACTCTTGTTGAGTACATCACAGTCGACCTTCGTCAAACTCTTGCCTTACCTGCTTCTGGTGGCAACAGTGCTTTTTGCGTTTAGTGGCCCCATTACGACATGGCTGCACAGCAAAGTTATACAAAAAAATCGTCAAGCGTGGCCTACACTCATTGGCATATCGTTCTTGCAGTTCATCATTGCGATTTACGGTGGATATTTTGGAGGCGGCATCGGTATTCTTATGCTGGCAACGCTGGGATTGATGGGGATGGAGAATATTCATGAGATGAACGCTATGAAAACGCTTCTTGCGACGTTTATCAATGGAGTCGCTCTGGTCATCTTTGTGATACGAGACGTTGTAGCATGGCCACAAGCCATAGTGATGATTTTGGGGGCGATTATCGGTGGATATGGGGGGGCGTACTTTGCACGCAAGATTGATCAGCGCTGGGTACGGGGGTTTGTGATTGTGGTTGGGGTGAGTATGACGATTTATTTTTTCGTTAGGTAATTCAGGATGGTAGTACTGTATTGATGCTGTTTCACTTTTTTCATCTGGGGAGCGGAAAATCCAGCGAGGGATGATAATGCTGTTTCACACATTCATCCAGGAATCCGTATGGGTCACAGCCCTGTCATGCTGAGCGCAGCGTAGCATCTCGACGCCTAGTGCGACAGACCCTTCGCTGCCTCTTCGCTGCGCTCAGAGCAAGTGTGGCTCAGGGAGACAAGGGAACCCTGTCATGCTGAGCACATTCGCTCCGCTCAGTGTCAACTCCGCGAAGCATCTCGCTGCCCAGCGCGACAGACCCTTCGCTCCGCTCAGGGTGACAAATGCAGTACTACCAACTTGAGTATCAATGGCGAAAATGCCGCTTACCGGTGAAGACCATGGCGATAGCGTAATGGTTTGCCATACGAATGGCCTCTTCGTCGCGTATGGAACCGCCGGGCTGAATAATTGCGGTGACGCCCGCCCTGGCTGCTGCCTCGACACCATCGGCAAAGGGGAAGTAAGCATCCGAAGCGAGCACTGATCCGCGTGCTCGCTCTGCCGCTTTCTCTACCGCGATGTTTACGCTAGCAACCCGATTCATCTGTCCAGCGCCAACACCTACTACCGCGAGTTTATGTGCCAGGAGAATGGCATTTGATTTGACGTGACGCACAACCTTCCAGGCAAACATCAGGTCGGTGACTTCTTCCAAGGTTGGTTCGCGCTCGGTAACGACGGTATATTCTGACGCCACTTCTCCAACGGCATCGGGGGTCTGCAGTAGTAATCCACCGCTGACACTGCGCACGTCTGGGCGGCCGGCAATGAGGAGGTGTGTATTGATGTTCACCGGTTCAATTGGACAGTGTGTCGCAAGTAGCCGGATGTTTTTTTTCTTGCGCAATATTTCCAGGGCCTGCGGCGTATAATCCGGTGTAATAATTGCCTCGTAGAATAACTGCGAGATTTCCTGGGCGGTGACTGCGTCAATGCGACGATTGCAGCCGATGATACCGCCATAGGCCGAGACGGGATCGCCCGCGTGAGCATTTTTGTACGCATCTACGAGGGTATCTCCGCAGGCCAGACCACAGGGGTTGGTATGTTTAATGATAACCACTGCAGGGGCAGTGAAACTGCTGACGGCTGCCAGCGCAACATCGAGGTCCAGCAAATTGTTAAACGAAAGTTCCTTACCATGCAAGACGGCTGCGCCAGCCACTGTAGGATGTGCGGCAACCGGCAAGTTTTCGGCCCAACGGTAAAAGGCAGCACGCTGGTGAGGATTTTCTCCGTAACGCAGGAGCTGAAGGCGCTTTAGAGGAAGCGTTAGCTCCTCTGGGAAGGGATCGGCAGATGGTACGCGAAGATATTCGGCGATGGTCGTATCATAGTTCGCGGTTTGTTGAAAGGCGATAGAGGCAAGGCGACGGCGGGTCTCCAGGCTGACCTCGCCTAATTCATCCCACTCTTGCATCACCGTGGCATAATCCTGCGGTCGTACCAGCACAATGACGTGCTGGAAATTTTTCGCTGCCGCGCGAATTAATGTTACGCCACCGATGTCAATCTGGTCCTGCGCTTCGCTCAGGGCGGTATCTGGGCGAGCAATCGTCTCAGCGAAGGGATAGAGATTAACAGCGACTAATTCAATGGGCTGTATTGCGTGTGATTGGAGCTCATTCATGTGCTCTGGCAGATCACGACGAGCCAAAATACCTCCTAAAATAGTCGGATGAAGCGTTTTGACACGCCCTTCGAGTATTTCAGGAAAGTGTGTGAGGTTACTTACAGATTCCGCTTGAATGCCTTCGTTGTTCAAGTAGTTGAGAGTACCACTGGTCGAAAATATTTTTACGCCGTGCTTTTGTAGTTCCCGCGCGAATTCTGGGAGGCCCTCACGATTCGCCACGCTGATGATCGCCTGCATAACTTATCCTTTCCTGAAAACTACACCCACCATATGACTCCATATACAGTATAACCCATAATCGAGTATCTGCTGCGCTTGATCATGTGAAAGATAAAAAGAACAATCCTGGCAAGCCACCAGGATTGTTCTTTTTGTGATAGACATAAGTTGTGTTAGGCACGAGCGCTATTTACTCAGGCTTGTGCGGCAGCAAGGTCCGCCGTTTCGGCGGCTAAGATTTCGCTGATTGAGGGGCGACCAGGAAACTCTGTATAGATGCTGACTTTGCGTCTCGTACGAGAGTCGTGACCAAACTTGACGTAGCCGTCGATCAGCGCGAAAAGGGTGTGATCACGGCCCACGCCGACATGGTCCCCGGGTTTAATTTTTGTGCCACGCTGGCGAACAATGATGCTACCGGCAGTAACCAGTTGTCCATCAAAGCGTTTTACACCTAGCATCTTTGGGTTGCTATCCCGACCATTACGGGAACTACCCACACCTTTTTTATGTGCCATAATTTACTCTTCCTCTTCCTCTGCATTGCTTTCCGTATCCTCAGCCTTTACCGTACGACGGCGGCGAGACGTACTCTGCTCGGTATGGGTTGCAGTTGCTTCACTTTCAGGTGCCTCCGCCTCAGCGGCTTCAGTTGCTACTCCTTCTTCCTCTGCGGGAGTCTCTTTGGCCGCGGGAGCATTGCCAGTGATGAGGCTTATCCCATCGGCAACGATATCATCAATAGTCAGGATGGTAAGTTCCTGGCGATGACCGCGACGATGGCGGAAACGTTTCTTGGATTTGTACCTGAAGACAATCAACTTTTTGCCGCGACCCTGCTTAACGGCAGTGGCGAGCACCATAGCATTGTCTACAAGAGGGGTACCTATCATCGAACCATTGTCATCCGAGATAAGCAGGACCTCATCAAACTTTACTTGTGCCCCATCATCGACCGGAAGCCGATTGACTTCAAGCGTCTGGCCTACGGAAACTTTGTATTGTCTTCCACCACTTTTAATGACAGCAAACATTGTTCTTTGTTCTCCTTATCCGTCTCCACTTTCTCTACATAGACTCTAGGCGGATACGTAGGAGGCGTTGGTGGAGGCCTTCCTTATACAGTTCCATTGCCCAGATGTTAATATTTTCAATCCGAACCAGATACGAACGAGTAAGGCCAGCATTATGATGACACTATCGATCAGATCAGGCGCTTCGTGAGATTGAGCAAATACGTATGTGGAGCGGTGTCCTCGCTTTATTCGAAGCATGAGGGGTTTTAACCACAAAGAGTTTTTTCTCTTATGTGTACACGATAGCCATGACATGATAGCAATGTTTCCTCAGCTTGTCAAGTTTTTACCCATTTTGCACCCCGTCCTCTTTTTGCCTTTGGTGGACAAGTTTTTGTACACTATACTCAACTCATTTCACAGGTTCCCGGTATATATCTCGGTGGAGACTTGACGAAGAGTACCAGCCAGGTGCAACGCATGATCGCGGAACGGGCTGTGTAGTTTGCGGCTGGAAGTCAAGAGTATATTACCGAAATGGATGCCACCAGGAGGATGCATGGAAGCAGCTCTCGAAGACGTTGTTGTTATTGATCTTTCGCGTGTTTTTGCAGGCCCCTATTGTACGATGATGCTGGGGGATATGGGCGCCAAGGTGATTAAAGTTGAGCAGCCTGGCAAAGGGGATGATACACGCCAGTTTGGTCCCCCCTATATCGCCGGTGAGAGCGCTTATTACCTGGGGCTGAACCGCAACAAGTATAGCATCACCATTGATTTCAACAATTCAGAACATAAGCAGCGGCTGCTTGAACTTGTGAGCACGGCTACGGTGCTGGTCGAAAACTTCCGCCCTGGGACGCTGAAAAAACAGGGGTTGGACTATGAAACACTGCGAGAGATCAATCCGGGCTTGATTTACTGCTCGATCAGCGGCTATGGACAGGATGGCCCCTATGCCACGCGCCCAGGCTATGACTTTGTGGCGCAGGCGGAGTCGGGTATAATGGCGGTGACCGGAGA
>VBHI01000196.1 GCA_005881495.1 Chloroflexota bacterium | reverse complement strand
TCCATTACTATATGGAAGCATCACCGCTGCCCGGATAGCGGAAACCTCCTTCTGCAATCCCGTAGCGAAGGTCCCCAAATCAGGAACTTTGCTCGAAACACAGGTGGAGAGCCAAGCGTCAAGTTCCTCAGCGCGATGCTCCCGCATGAGATGAATGAATTGCTGAGCGAGGACATAAGCCAGGTCTACTGCCTGTTCCTGCCGCATGAATGAGAGCATCTCTTGGTGTGCCTCGCTCAAGTGTGCTGGATCGCGCAACAAGAGCCAGACGAGGTGTCCAGGGGACTCCAGCGGTTCCCGAAGAGTGGTTTTCTGCTGAGATGGAGCTTGCACCTGGTGTTTTTGTCCCCCTGGGGGAGTGTTCTCACACGTGGTGATCTCCCGGTGGTCCTCTGGCATCTTGCTGGCTTGCGAGAAACGACCTTTCCGCAGTTGCCATCCCTGGGCTTGCAACCACCGTGAGACCACCTTGTACCCACCGGAGAATCCCTGCCCTCGGAGGTCTCGCCAGAGCTGGCTGGCATTGGTCGGGCCTTCATCCAAGCGTTGCTTGAGATAAGCAACATACGGATCAAGGATACTCTTGCTGCGCAGGAGAGCAGCACGTTCAGGAAACGCGCCAGCCGCGACAAATTTGCGCACGGTTGTTCGGCTCATGTGCAGGTCGTCAGCGATGCGCAGAATCGGCGTTCCTTGCTGATACAATCTTACCACTTCTTCATAGCGGGCTTCTCGCCGTACACGAGCGACTTGAGAAGCCATGTGTTCATTCTTCGTGCGCCGTCGCTTGCTCCGAGCACGAATGGGACCAGCCATGGCATCATAGTGCTCTTTGAGGCGAGCGTGAACTCGCCCCAGCAGACGCTCCAGCACTTCTCTCAGATTTTTGTGGGATGGGGAGCCGACGAGGTACCACAGAGCTGCGGCCCTTTTTCGACCCCCTTCCCCCAAACCCATCGTGCAGCTTTTACTGCAATGGGCTTTCCAGCATCATCTTTTACGTGAGATGGACATAGGCTTTCGTCTCATCGGTCTTCCATACGTCACATCCTGGTGGCAGGTGACGCACAACACGAGCGTTTTGCGTTTCCTGGCCGCCATGATTTTGACCCATGCCGGTTTTTCCCGACCGTCATAGGTCTTCAGGTCTTTGAGTGCCCGAATATGGTGCACCTCGATCTGCTCGGTGTCTCCTCTAGCGCCACAGTATTCACATGTGTCGGCAAGGAGCCTCTTTTCCAACTCTGATCGACCTGGACCCAGAAACATCCGATGATCCTTGATCGGTGCCTTGATATCCCAATGTAACGAAATCCCTCCCCAACGGGCCACCAGCGGTTTCTTGCCTTCTCTTTCAATCAGGACTTGCAGCACTTTGTAGCACTGCTTACCATCTTGAAAGGTCGCCTGATATTTCTTGTACACCTTTGGCACTGACACCCGGTACTTGGCTGCCAGGGTCTTGGTGAGGGACATTTCCATTGTCCCTTCAAGCTCCGTTAGGCTATGGAGATTGTAGGCCAACCGGTAGTACTCCACCAGTCCCCGGTATTCTGCCTGATACAGCGCTATGATGGTAAAATCGCTGTCGTTGATCAGCTCCGTTCGGTGTTGCACTTTTCGGCTGTACCTTTTGTAGCTCTGACATTTGTTCTTGATGACTTCTCTTGGAACACGTAATCCAATGGTTCCATTCAAACTTCTTCGATTGCGTTGATCGCGGTGAGTATCCTTCTGAATGGTATGGATTTCGTAGTTGAGAAACCGCGCTGTTTCTGTCTTTGCATGCGTAATCAAGGTTTTGGCTTCAGAGAGTTCGAGCTTGAGTTCCTCTTGCAAGAAGGTTCTGAGGCGTTGCTTGATCTCCTCTGCTTCCTCCTTTGGGCCAATCACTCCCAAGATAAAGTCATCAGCGTATCGACAGAACCGTAACCGTCGGTAGTCAGGGTCATCAGGGTCAATGGAAGGAAGCTGTTGGGCTTGTTTTCTCAGTGCCTGAGCCTGTTCTTTTCTCCCCTTTCTGGCCTGATATTGGGCACTGTGCATGAGCTTTTCATAGAGAGGGTTCGGCTTCCTTCGCTTTCCCTTCGTGTGTTGTGGGATGAGCACCTGTTCGACAAACTTATCCAGCTTGTCCAGGTACAGGTTGGCTAAGACCGGGCTGACTATCGAACCCTGTGGGGTGCCACTGTATGTCTGGTTCCAGTGCCACTCTTCCAAGTATCCTGCTTTGAGGAGTTCGCTGATGAGGCGGATGAACCGTTCGTCTTTGATGGTTTCGCGCAGCATGGAGAGCAACACCTCATGTGAGAGGGCGTCGAAACATTTCGAGATATCCCCCTCGATAAACCAGACGCTACCCACCCAGTTCTGATAGATTTCCCGCAGGGCTGTATGGCATCCCCGTTCTGGTCGGAACCCATGCGAGTGGGGGCTAAATTGAGGTTCCAGGTAGGCGTCGAGAATGAGACGAATGACCTCTTGAACTAATTTATCCGACCAGGATTGCACCCCGAGTGGGCGCTTGGTGCCGTTCTTTTTCGGGATGTAGACGCGTCTGGCTGGACTCCATCGATAGCGTTCGTAACGCAGATCATCAATGATCGCGTGGATTTTGTCCAGTGCCATTCCGTCTGCGGTTTCCTCCGTTGTTCCTTTGGTCATGGCTCCCTGGTTTCGATAGATTCGACCGTAGGCCATGAGGAAGAGGTCAGGATTGTACAACAGTCGGTAGACGCGCTCTAACGGTAACCGTTTCTTGCCTCGCTCACGTAAGAGTTGTAGGATAGTGCGGGCTTCACGCATCACGCGCCCCTTTCTACACTCAACTCGATGACACCTACCCTGGGCACCTTTGTCAAAGGGTGCCCTCTGGCGCTCTTTCGAGCGTTGCCCCTTCCCCAGGTACGCGGCTTTCCCGCGCTCAGAGTACTACGGGGGTTCCGAACGCCTAGGTCTCGCGACCCGTAGCGTTTCCCGCATTCTCACGTGCTGGACGTGCTAGCGCGCTTTAGGTGCCCTTTCGCTTCCTTCAATGAGATCATTTCTCATCACTTCCCGCAGAGAGCGTTCCACTGGTCTGATGAACCCCAGTGTATTTCACATCCATCGCCAACAGATGGGTATTTCGGGAACGTCGCAACAGACGCTATGTACAACGACGGGCGTGGCTTTCGCCGTTGGAAGTTAGGTTCGGCAATTCAGCTTCACCATGACGCGCGAGGCACGCAGACCCTGCCGTAAACGCCTTCGGGCAGGTCTGCCTTTGTCACATGCTGCTGTCCTCGTTGGGTTTCCCCGCGAAGTAAGTGACCGCCTCAGAGGTCTTTTGCTCTCAACCTCTCCTTTCTCCGAAAGGAATCCAACACACGCCTATGCGGCGCACCAAAATGTGCCAGCGATCGGCGATCTGTTGAGCCGTAGGTGCTCCCTCGCTCGCTCCACGCGCATATTCTGGTGAGCGATCTCGGCTCAGGTATTCGACCCCTGGATGTGCTCGGAGCCAGCGTGCCAGCGTATCGGCGCTGCGATCAGGTAACACATCTACCGGACGATGGCTCTTCAAGTCCACCAGGAGCGTGCCGTAGGAACGACCGCGTCGCAAGGCAAAATCATCGACACCCAGGGCTTTGGGGACCACCAGGGGCGGCTCCGTGGTCTGCCTGGCCAGGCGTAAGAGCGTATCGGGACTCACGATGATGCCGAGATGGCTCAAGCGGGGAGCAGCAGGCTCGCTGCTCTCCCCACCAGCGAAATGCACCAGCGTGCTGGTCAGCCGCTCTGTCCGTTGCGCATGGCTGGCAAGGACCTCGGGTCGTCGTTCAGCAAACGTTCGTTGCGAACACGTCGGATTCTGACAACGGAAGCGACGCACCCGCAATACTAACCGCAC